>NZ_JAEKEC010000001.1:2552500-2730000 GCF_016651305.1 Pseudomonas sp. TH06
TTGGCGTTGGTTGTCCAAGTTTAAGGTGGTAGGCTGGAATCTTAGGTAAATCCGGGATTCTAAGGCCGAGAGCTGATGACGAGTTATCTTTTAGATGACGAAGTGGTTGATGCCATGCTTCCAAGAAAAGCTTCTAAGCTTCAGGTAACCAGGAACCGTACCCCAAACCGACACAGGTGGTTGGGTAGAGAATACCAAGGCGCTTGAGAGAACTCGGGTGAAGGAACTAGGCAAAATGGCACCGTAACTTCGGGAGAAGGTGCGCCGGTGAGGGTGAAGGACTTGCTCCGTAAGCTCATGCCGGTCGAAGATACCAGGCCGCTGCGACTGTTTATTAAAAACACAGCACTCTGCAAACACGAAAGTGGACGTATAGGGTGTGACGCCTGCCCGGTGCCGGAAGGTTAATTGATGGGGTTAGCTAACGCGAAGCTCTTGATCGAAGCCCCGGTAAACGGCGGCCGTAACTATAACGGTCCTAAGGTAGCGAAATTCCTTGTCGGGTAAGTTCCGACCTGCACGAATGGCGTAACGATGGCGGCGCTGTCTCCACCCGAGACTCAGTGAAATTGAAATCGCTGTGAAGATGCAGTGTATCCGCGGCTAGACGGAAAGACCCCGTGAACCTTTACTATAGCTTTGCACTGGACTTTGAATTTGCTTGTGTAGGATAGGTGGGAGGCTTTGAAGCGTGGACGCCAGTTCGCGTGGAGCCATCCTTGAAATACCACCCTGGCAACTTTGAGGTTCTAACTCAGGTCCGTTATCCGGATCGAGGACAGTGTATGGTGGGTAGTTTGACTGGGGCGGTCTCCTCCTAAAGAGTAACGGAGGAGTACGAAGGTGCGCTCAGACCGGTCGGAAATCGGTCGTAGAGTATAAAGGCAAAAGCGCGCTTGACTGCGAGACAGACACGTCGAGCAGGTACGAAAGTAGGTCTTAGTGATCCGGTGGTTCTGTATGGAAGGGCCATCGCTCAACGGATAAAAGGTACTCCGGGGATAACAGGCTGATACCGCCCAAGAGTTCATATCGACGGCGGTGTTTGGCACCTCGATGTCGGCTCATCACATCCTGGGGCTGAAGCCGGTCCCAAGGGTATGGCTGTTCGCCATTTAAAGTGGTACGCGAGCTGGGTTTAGAACGTCGTGAGACAGTTCGGTCCCTATCTGCCGTGGACGTTTGAGATTTGAGAGGGGCTGCTCCTAGTACGAGAGGACCGGAGTGGACGAACCTCTGGTGTTCCGGTTGTCACGCCAGTGGCATTGCCGGGTAGCTATGTTCGGGAAAGATAACCGCTGAAAGCATCTAAGCGGGAAACTTGCCTCAAGATGAGATCTCACTGGAACCTTGAGTTCCCTGAAGGGCCGTCGAAGACTACGACGTTGATAGGTTGGGTGTGTAAGCGCTGTGAGGCGTTGAGCTAACCAATACTAATTGCCCGTGAGGCTTGACCATATAACACCCAAGCAATTTGCGTCGAAAGGCCAAGTTGCGGTGTGTGAAGACGAAACGAACCGAAAGTTCGATGTTCACAAACACCTAGCTGTCACATACCCAATTTGCTGAAGCGAGGCCATCTGGTCACGAGTCAGTACCCGAATTTCTTGACGACCATAGAGCGTTGGAACCACCTGATCCCATCCCGAACTCAGCAGTGAAACGATGCATCGCCGATGGTAGTGTGGGGTTTCCCCATGTGAGAGTAGGTCATCGTCAAGATTAAATTCCGAAACCCCAATTGCGAAAGCAGTTGGGGTTTTGTTTTGCCCGCAGGAAAGTTTTGCTTACGACAGCGAACAAATTTGCACAGTTATTTTCGAATCAGAACACTAGAATAGCCCCACCTTTTTCGGAGCCAGAGCCTTTATGTCAGAGTCGGTTGACGCCCCAGGGCTGTCAGATTTACCGCTGGAGGACTTGGTGGCCTGTCACGAGTGCGACCTGCTGATGCGCAAGCCAACGCTTGCTCACGGCGAAAAAGCCCTCTGCCCGCGCTGCGGTTACGAACTGTACGCCCATCGCCATAATGTGGTGCAGCGCAGCCTTGCCCTGGTCATCGCGGCATTGCTGTTGTACATCCCTGCAAACTTTTTACCCATCATGCAGCTCAATATCCTCGGGCAATCCTCGCAGGACACTGTCTGGAGCGGAGTGCTCGGGCTGTTCAACACTGACATGCAGGGCGTTTCGATCGTCGTATTCCTGTGCAGCATGGCGATACCGCTGCTCAAGTTGCTCTGCCAGTTGTTCGTTTTACTGACGATTCGCTTCAATGTCGGCCGCAGCTATGGGCTGTTGCTCTACCGCATTTATCACCACCTCAGAGATTGGGGAATGCTCGAGGTCTACCTCATGGGCGTGCTGGTGGCGATCGTCAAACTGGCGGACATGGCGGCGATCACCGTCGGCCTTGGCCTGGTGTGTTTCATCGGTTTGTTGTTGATTCAGGTCTGGCTGGAAGTGGTGATGTCACCGCATCAGATCTGGCAGGCGTTGTCGGGAGAGGATGCTCATGCGGGCGATTGATGCGGGCATTCTGATTTGTACGGAATGCCACGAATTGAACAGGCAAGAAGAGGACGGCGACGGACAAACCTGCACCCGGTGCGGCGCACTCGTTCACGCTCGCCGGCCAAATAGCCTGGCCCGAACCTGGGCCCTGCTGATCACTGCGGCGATTATCTATATTCCGGCCAATGTCCTGCCGATCATGACTGTCAGTTCTTTGGGTCAGGGTGATCCGAGCACCATCATGTCCGGCGTTATCCAATTGGTGCAGCACGGGATGATTCCGATTGCCGCCGTGGTGTTCATCGCCAGTATTCTGGTGCCGACCTTCAAACTGGTCGGTATCGCGCTGCTGCTGTTCTCGGTGCAACGACGTCAACCACTGTCGGCACGTCAACGCATCTGGATGTACCGTTTTATCGAGTTCATTGGCCGTTGGTCGATGCTCGATATTTTTGTGATCGCCATTCTGGTGGCGGTCGTCAACTTCGGCCGGCTTGCCAGTGTCGAAGCCAATCTTGGCGCCATCGCCTTCGCCACCGTGGTGATTCTGACGATGCTTGCCGCAGTAACTTTCGATCCCCGACTGATTTGGGATAACACGGAGTCGGACGACGACCATGACTGATTTGCCCGTAGCGAAAACCCGACCGGCCTCGAACTGGTCTGCCATTTGGGTACTGCCTTTGATCGCACTGATCATCGGTGGCTGGCTCGGCTGGCGTGCCTACTCCGAAACCGGTATCGAGATCCAGGTGCGCTTCGAAAGCGGCGAAGGCATCCAGGCCAACAAGACCGAGGTCATGTACAAAGGTATGTCGGTCGGTAAGGTCAAGGCGCTCAAACTCGACGATGAGGGCAACTCCAAGGGAGTGATCGCCACGGTCGAGATGAACAAAGACGTCGAGCAATACCTCAAGACCAGCACGCGCTTCTGGCTGGTCAAACCGAGCGTCACCCTGGCCGGTATTACCGGTCTGGAAACTCTGGTTTCGGGCAACTACGTAGCCATCAGCCCCGGCGAAGGCGAGCCGACGCGCAAGTTCAAAGCGCTGGCCGAAGAACCACCGCTGTCGGACTCCAAGCCAGGCCTGCACCTGACCATCAAGGCTGATCGTCTCGGTTCGCTTAATCGGGGCAGCCCGGTGTTCTACAAGCAGATCAAGGTTGGCCAGATCAAAAGCTACGTGCTTTCGGAAGATCAAAGCACTGTCGAACTCAAAGTGTTCATCGAGCCGACCTACGCCAAACTGGTGCGTAAACACACGCGATTCTGGAACGCCAGCGGCATCAGCATCGATGCCAACTTGTCCGGCGTAAAAGTGCGCAGCGAATCGCTGGCAAGCATTGTCGCCGGCGGTATCGCTTTCGCCACCCCAGAGAACCGCAAGGACAGCCCACCCACGGATCCAAGCCTGCCGTTCCGTCTCTACGAAGACTTCGATGCGGCCGCTGCGGGCATTCGCGTGAAGGTCAAACTCAGTGACTTTGAAGGATTGCAGGCCGGGCGCACCCCGGTGATGTACAAAGGCATTCAAGTCGGCAACATGAAAGCGCTGAAAGTTGATCCTGACCTGAACAGCGCCACTGCCGAGCTCACCCTCGATCCATTGGCAGAAGACTACCTGGTCGATGGCACTCAGTTCTGGGTGGTCAAACCGTCGATTTCCCTGGCCGGTATCACTGGGCTGGAAGCTCTGGTGAAAGGTAACTACATCGCGGTACGCCCGGGCGACAAGGGCGCGGCACCGAAACGCGAATTCGAGGCCCGGCCAAAAGCGCCGCCGCTGGATCTGCGCTCACCGGGCTTGCACCTGGTGCTGTTCACCGATGCCCTCGGCTCGATCGATGTCGGCAGTCCGATTCTGTACAAACAGGTCAAGGTCGGTTCAGTGCAGAGCTACCAGTTCTCCAAGACCAAGAAGCAATTGGTCATTGGCGTGCACATCGATAAGGAATACGAAAACCTGGTCAACGCTTCGACGCGTTTCTGGAATGTCAGCGGTATCACGCTGACCGGTGGTTTGACAGGCGGCATTCAAGTGAAGAGCGAATCGCTGCAGACACTGATGGCGGGCGGCATCGCCTTCGAAACGCCGCAAGCCAAGGCACCATTGCAGAAGCGCATTCCGCGCTTCCGCCTGTTCGCCAACCATGATGAGGCGAATCAAAAGGGCGCGGTGGTGACGATCAAGGTCGATCGCGCCGACGGTTTGCGCAGCGGCACGCCGGTTCGCTTCAAGGGGCTGGATGTCGGCAAGATCGAAAGTGTTGATCTGACTGACGATCTGCAATCGGTCATCCTCACGGCGCGTATCACTGAGGTGCCGGAGAAGATCGCCCGGGTCGGCAGTCAGTTTTGGGTGGTCAAACCCGAGTTGGGCCTGATCAAGACGGCGAACCTGGAAACCCTGGTGACCGGCCAGTACATCGAAGTCCAGCCAGCGGCGAAGAATCTTGGCCCGCAGAAGAACTTCGTGGCTTTGGCCAATGCGCCGGAAGTGACCAAGCAAGAGGCGGGTTTGAGTCTGGTCTTGAGCGCTGCTCGTCGTGGTTCGCTCAAACCGGGTGTGCCAGTGACTTACCGTGAAATCACCGTAGGCAAAGTTACTGGCTACGAACTGGGGCAGACCGCCGACCGGGTGTTGGTGCACATTCTGATCGAGCCGAAATATGCGCCTCTGGTACGCAGCGGCAGCCGTTTCTGGAACACCAGCGGTGTCGGTTTCGATATCGGCTTGTTCAACGGTTTGACGGTACGTACGGAGTCACTGGAAACGGCGATTCAGGGCGGTATTGCTTTCGCTACGCCAGATGGCGAGCGCATGGGCAACCCGGCGCGGGCTGAACAAACCTTCCCGCTGTTCGACAAGTTCGAGGACGAGTGGCTGACCTGGGCGCCGAAGATTTCGCTCGGTAAGTAGTTCTGTGGTGTCTGAAGTGACGCCATCGCGAGCAGGCTCACTCTTACAGGGGAATGCATCAACTGTAGGAGTGAGCCTGCTCGCGATAGGGCCCGCAAAATCAGCACAAATCCCAAGCCATAAAAAAGGGCCGCGATCCCATCAGATCGCGGCCCTTTTTATTGCCTTCAGTTAATGCCGATCAAACTGCATCCAGCTCCGGTTCATCTGCTTCCACATTGACGGTCGCCTTCACCACATCATGGCGGCGGATGTATTTCCAGTCCGCCTCATCGATGTAGATCCCGGCCGGGCCGCTGCCGCCTTCCAGGTCGATGGCGACACTGGCGCAGACTTGCGGTTTCACACTCGCCAGAATCGGCACGAAGCCCAGTTGCAGGCTGGTTTCCAGCAATGCCGCCTGGTTCTTCTCGTCGATGTCCGCGGCCTCGTCGAGGTAGTACGGCAGACGTACGCGACCGGCAAGGTCGCGGTCCATCAAGTGCAACAACAAGTACATGTTGGTCAGCGCCTTGATGGTCATGGTCGTACCGTTGGATGCCGCGCCATCGATGTCGGTGTGGATGACCGGCTGACCGTTGACCTTGGTGATCTCGAACGCCAGTTCGAACAAGTCCTTGAGGCCGAGCTGGTTGTGGTTTGTCGCCACCAGCCGTGCCAGGTATTCCTTGGCCTCTTCGTTCTTGTTGTCCTGCTCGGCGCTCTGACTGAGGTCGAACACCGACAGGGTTTCGCCTTCTTCGTACTGACCGGCGCTGTGGATGATCTGATCGATGTGCTTGAGCGCTTCCTTGTTCGGCGCGAGGACAATGCGGAAGCTCTGCAGGTTGGAGACCTGACGCTTGTTGATCTCGCGGTTGAACAGCGCCAGTTGATGCTCGAGGCTGTCGTAGTCGCTGCGGATGTTGCGCAAGGTACGCGCGATATCGGTGACCGCCGCACGACGAGCCTTGCCCAACGTCAGCGCTTCATCGGTACGGTGTGCGTAAGCGTTGATCAGCAGTGACAGACGGCGCTCCATGTCGTCTTCGCTGTCGAACTTGGCCACACCTTTCAGACGCACCTGTGCGTAGAGCGCTTCGATCTGGCCATCGGCTCGCAGCAAGCCTTGCCAGCTGTCCTGATAGTCGTTGAGCAGCGGCAGCAGGTTGTCCATCGAGTCGTCAACAGGATCCATGAACGGTGTACCGAACGGCAGATCCGCCGGCAGCAACTGACGGCGACGCAGGGCGTCGTCGAGGGTGCGTTGCTTGGCTTCCATGTCGGCGATCTGCCGACCGACCAGTTGCAGCTTGGCCGACAGTTGCTGGACGCGCTCGGTGAAGGCATCGCTGGAGCGCTTGAGTTCGTCCTGCGCGCCTTCCATCTGCGCCAGTTGCTCGAGCTTGTCGCCTTCTTCAGCACTCAGGGTCTGGCTGCGGCGGAAGTCTTCCAGGGCTTTCTGCGCGTCCAGCACTTGCTGATACAGCGCTTCGGTCTGGATTTTGCTCGCGGCGCGGTCGGCGGCGACCGCCTGTTGGGTTTTCAGTTGCTTGAGTTCTTTTTCCAGACGCTCTTTCTGATCGCGCAACGCGGCGCGGTCGGCCAACGCTTGCAGAGCCGGCGGCTCGATGTGCGAGATGTCGATGGACAGGCCCGGCACTTCGAAACGCTCACCTTTGAAGCCATCAAGAATCAGCTCGACCGATTTCACCCACTCGCCATCGTCGTCGAGGGTGATGCCGTGTTCGCCCAACGGCAGGCTGAACAGTGCGCTGTTGAACAGGCGCATCAGGCGTTCGACGTCCTGTTGCGAAAACTCTTCGCGCAGGCGGGCGTAGCTGTTGTTGTCAGCGTGATCGAGTTGCTGCTTCACCGACTTCAGGCGTTTTTCCAGATCGCGCAGGCGCTCTTCCAGATCCTCGGCGCTGAATTGACGCGATTGCGCCAGGGCACCGGCCAATTCATCGTGGGCATCTTTGGCCGCGAGCAATTGTTGCTCCAGCACTTTGACGTCGTCGACCAAAGCAAAGCGATTCTTCAGGACCGACAGTTCGCCGAGCCAGCGCTGAATGCCGGAAATTTCCCGCTCCAGACGCATCAGTTCTTGAGTGCCGCCGCGTTGATCGTTTTGCAGGCTGTCCTGCTCGCCACGGTAGTGGTCGGCCTGAATCGTCAGTTCTTCCTTACGCGCACTGGCGTAGTCCGACCAGGTGCCGAGCAACGAGTCGAGCAGCGGCGACAGGCGATGCAGTTTGCCGCGCAGCACGTCGCGCTGTTTCACGCCGTTGGCCAAGGACTCAACTAACGGGCCGGCAGCGACCAGCGAGTTGTAGTCCTGCTCCATACGACGCACATCGCGGAAGGCTTCTTCGCAGGCGGCGATGTAATCGACACTGCCGGAACGCAGGCTGTGTTCGAAGGCATCAAGGAACAACTGCTTGAGCTTGGCCGCAGTGATTTCGCGCATGTGCAGCAGGTTGATGAACAGCGCGCGGAATGTCTTCAGGCTCTGCTCGCTGGTGGAACGCAGCGGGATCAGTGTCAGGTCCAGCGGGATCGACGTGTGACCGCCAACCAGCAAACGACGCAGTTCATCAGGTTTGAGTTCGTAGGCTTTCAGGCCTTCTTTCTCAAGGTTACTGAACAGCTCTTTCTGGCGCAGGCAGGTGTCGTTCTTCTGGTAATGCGCCAGATCAAGCTTGCCGGCGTAGGCGAAGAACTGGTGACCGAAACCACCGCCCGGGCCGCGACCGACCACGCCGATCACGTGCGGGCCATGTGGCAGGTTAACTTCGACGAGGATGTAGCTGGTGTCGGAGGCGAAGTAGAAACGCCGCGATTGTTCGAGGCTGTACTTGCCGAAACTCATGTCCGACATGCGCGCCAGAATCGGGAACTGCAAGGCGTTGATCGACGCCGATTTACCGAGGTTGTTCGCGCCGTAAACCGACAACGGTTCTTCCAGCGGGAACAGGCCGAGGCTGTAACCGGCGGTGTTCAAAAGGGCAAAGCGGCGGATGCCGTAGCGTTCCTGGCTCATGCGTCGGACTCCTGTTCTTCGGCAATGGCACGGGCCAGAGCGTCTTCTTCGCTTTCTTCGTCAAATTCGCTGAGATCGAGCGGATCGTCGGTTTCGAGGAATTTGGCTTCGGCGGCTTCGTCGATCAGCACTGGCGCCGGAAGCGGCAGTACGCTGTGCACGCTGGCCGCCAGATCGCGGTCTTGCTGTACCGACAGGCAGACGTCGAGGAAGCGGTGCATCGGCGGCAGGAAACGGTACACGCCGTTTTCTTCGCCAGCGAAACCGAGTTGGGTCATGCGGCGCATGATTTTTTCTTCGAGTTCTTCAACGGTTTGTACTTCGGCCTGAATGAACAGATCGCGGTATTTTTCCAGCAGCGATGGCAGCTCTTCGCGGCCGAGGCTGCCGCCATCGAGCACGGCGATCGGGTCGCGGCCCTGATCGGCCAGATGCTCGACGAGGATGAAGGTGAACAGCGCCAGACGCTGGGCAGTCTTGTTCACCGCCGCAGCGGCCATGTCCGGGACGAAGTAGTAGAAGCCACGAGTGTCGCAGACCAGTTCAAAACCCAGCGCCTTGAACAGCGTGCGGTATTGATCCTGGAAGTTCGACAGTTGCGCGTACAGCTCCGGGTCGCGGCGGCTGACGTGGTAGCCCTTGAATAACTCGCGAAAGATCGGCGCGAGTTGAGACAGTTCGGAGAGATCAAGATGCATGTGGGATGCTCGCAGAATCCTCGGCGGCGGTGTCGCTGGCCGAGAGCAGGGCGAAGGAGCGCAGGCTGACCTGATGCTCATGAGTGTGGTATTCGCGGCGTTCCAGACGCTCGCGCTTGAAGCGTTTTTCCCGCGACAGGCGCGAGAACCAGTAAAGCAATTCGTCAGTGGCGCCGTCCGGTTCCTGCTCCAGCAGCCAGGTCATCAGATCCGGCATCGGCAGGGCTTCTTCGCAACGATCAACCATCTCGCGCACAGTGCGCGGCGCACGTGGGGCTTCACCTTTATGCGTCTTGTGCGCCTTGGGGAAGCGCGCCGGTTTCGGCTCGAAACGCGCCAAGGCATAAACGTAGGCTTCGACCTGACTGGCGCTGCCGAGGAACGTGCTTTGCGGGCGGGTGAACAGCGGCATCGCGGCTTGCGGCACGGCGTCGATACCTTTGCGGCGAATGGCCGCCAAGGCGAGCGCGGCGCCACGGGTCACGGCGTTGTGTCGGCGCGCTTCTTCACGCAGCGGCAGCAGCAGTTCGCGGGCATGACGCAGGGTCAGTTGCGCGCTGGTCTGCATTTCGAGGATGCGCGCGTGGGTGCGCAGGAGCATGTCGTCGTCGACCAGATGGCCGAGGCGCTGCTGTTCGCTGAGCATCTTCAGCAATACGGTTTCGACTTTGCGTACACCTTGCTCGAAGGCGCCGTCGGCATTGACCAGATCGATCATCGGCTCGACGTATTCGTCCCACGTCGCCAACACTTCGGCGTAGCGCTGGCGCAGCGGAATCTGCCGGTCGCTGGTTTTGGCCCGTTCAGCCACGGCCACCAGAGCCTGTTCGTCGTTGTCGAGTTTCTTCAGCACGTCGCGCACGCGCATGTCGAGCAAGCGCAACTGGCGGGCGAGGTCGTGACCGTCGCGGATGTCGAACGCGTCCTGAATGTAGCCGGCCAGACGTTCGAGGTGGCGCAGATAGGCTTCGATTTCCAGGCACAGGCCCAGCCGGTGCTCCCTGCGCAAGTAGGCGAGGAAATCGTGAATCTGCGCGTTCAGCTCGAAACGGTTCGGGCTTTTCGCCACTGGAATCAGAATATCCAGGCGAATCCACACGTCGAGCAGGCTGGTGATGTCCTGCGGCGTGCTGTCCAGTTGTTGGGCGGCCAGTTGCGAGCGCAGTTCGTTGAGGCTCAATGTGCCTTGGTCGAAGTGCTCACACAGTGGCTCAAGCAGTGCCCAGTGTTCAGCGAGGGCGCGCAAGACGCGCTTGGGTTCGATCATCGGAATGCCCGGCTGGTTGGCAATGAAAAGCGGCGATTGTACTGCATCACGAAGGATGCGATTCACTCTCGGGACGGACTGTCGCTTTTCTCCCTGTGGAAGACGTTGATCAAGTCTATCGATCAACAACAGGCGATCTTGAGCGAAGGGCGGTAGAATCAGCGCACTTCAGTTATCCACAAGTGGCCGACCCTTGCTTATCGAGTCCCGCCGCCGCGCCTATTTGAACGCCATGCAGGTGGTCAACTGGCTGCCGCGCACCGAATTGCCTTTCGCCGCGCCTTCACGGCCCGAGCTGCTGGACATGCCCGAGCCCGAGGTAGAGGCGCAGGTTATGCCCGTGCCTCAGGCTGAAATGCCCGTGCAGCCTGCCGCGCGTCCGAGCGAACGACCGAAGATCGAAGTGCCACGCCCTTCGCCGGCGAGCACGCGAACCAACGCCAAACCCGTGGAAGAGGCCGACGACACACCCGTCGTGGCCAAACCGGCACCGGTGCCGCCGCCGCGTTTCGCCCTGCAATTGCTGCGCACCGGGCGTTGTCTGCTGCTGGTCGAGTTACCCACAGGCGAACCGTTCCAGAGCCGCGATCCGGCCTATTTGCTGCTTAAAGACATGTTGCGCGCCGCCGGTCTGCCGGATGCGCCGCAAATCGTCGGCGAGCCCGTGCGTTGGCCTTGGCTCAATCGCGGCACCATGGACCAAGGTCCGGAGGCGGCGCGCGACTTCGTCCAGGGTTTCCTTTCGGTACAGATGGAATCCGCGCCGTGCGCCTGCCTGTGGCTGATCGGCCTGCCGGCGGTGCGGTTTGCCGGTGAGGCGGACGCCGAAGCGTTCAATCGTGAATTGCAGATCGAAGGTCTGGGCTCGGCCTGGGCCATTCCCGGTCTGGAGTTGTTAATGGAAGAGCCACAGCGCAAAGCCGCTGTGTGGCAAGCCATGCGTCGGCTGATGGCGCGCTGGAAAGAATCGAATGAGTGAAGCTGTATCGTTCCGCCCGATGACCGAGGCGGACCTGGACGCTGTATTGAAGATCGAATACGCGGCGTACAGCCATCCGTGGACTCGCGGCATTTTTCTCGACGGGCTGGGTAAATACCAGATATGGCTGATGTTCGAAGGTCAGCAGCAGGTCGGTCACGGCGTGGTGCAGATCATTCTCGATGAGGCGCATCTGCTGAATATCACGGTCAAACCGGAGAACCAGGGACGTGGGCTGGGGCTGACGTTGCTCGAGCATCTGATGTCGCGCGCGTATGCCGCCGAGGCTCGGGAGTGCTTTCTCGAAGTGCGTGACAGCAATACCGCGGCGTTCAAGCTGTATGAGCGTTATGGCTTCAACGAAATCGGCCGGCGTCGGGATTACTACCCGGCGGTGGGTGGGCGTGAAGATGCCGTGGTCATGGCCTGCACCTTGGTTGACTAAAGCTAAAAGCATCGCGAGCAGGCTCACTCCTACAATTTGGAATGCGTTCCCCTGTAGGAGTGAGCCTGCTCGCGATAGCTATTTAACAAGCGCCACAGGTCAGCGGTTGCCATCCAGCGGATCGTGCCGCGCCAGCTCTGCTTCATCCAGGCCATTGCCGCCGCCGATGTCATCTTCGTCGACAATGCTCAAATCCCAATCCGCCTGATTGCCCTCGCCAACTTCTTCGGCATCCCGGGCGCCATCCTCATGGATCAGGGTTTCCGGGCTCATATCGTCGTCAGTCGGCTCATGATCACTGACCGAAGCACCGGTCATGCCCGCCTCGCGCACACGTTCATTGGGCATCAACTGTTCGTGTTCACGCTCGGGGATCTCATCGCCAATCTTCACGCTGGTCTCTTCGTCGTCGAAATCCAGCTCGTGCACCGATCCCATGCGGTCTTCGTTATCATCGATGGGCTCCGGTTGCACCGCATCGTAAGGGCGTCGTGAATCAGTCATGGCAAATCCTCATACTGTGGGCCTTACTAGGTGGACTCACCGGACACACGAGAATTCCAACGAAAACACTTGCGATCCTTTCGTGACCCCGACGGGTGGTCGTCTGTCATACCTGCGCATCTTTCTTGAGGCCTTACACATGCACGACTTACAAGACCTGATTGATAACAACGAGCGTTGGGCTGACGCGATCACCAAGGAAGACCCGGATTTCTTCGCCAAACTGGCGCGCCAGCAAACGCCTGAATATCTGTGGATCGGCTGTTCCGACGCACGGGTGCCGGCCAACGAAATCGTCGGCATGTTGCCGGGCGATCTGTTCGTACACCGTAACGTCGCCAACGTGGTGCTGCACACTGACCTCAACTGCCTGTCGGTGATCCAGTACGCGGTGGACGTGCTTAAGGTCAAACACATTCTTGTGACTGGCCACTACGGTTGTGGTGGAGTGCGCGCGTCGATGCAGGACCGCCAGTTCGGCCTGATCGATGGCTGGTTGCGCTCGATTCGCGACCTGTACTACGAAAAACGCGAAGAGCTGGCCAAGTTGCCGACCGAAGAGGAGCAGGTCGATCGCCTGTGTGAACTCAACGTGGTCCAGCAAGTGGCCAACGTTGCCCACACCAGCATCATTCAGAACGCCTGGCATCGTGGGCAGAGCCTGTCGATCCACGGCTGCATCTACGGCATCAAGGATGGCCGCTGGAAAAGCCTGAACACGACCATCAGTGGTTTCGAGCAACTGCCACCGCAATATCGTTTGCGTCCGGTAGGTGCGTTGTAACCCGAGTTTGAAAGCGCTGCTCAACGCAGGCCATGTCCCCGCCAGTGTTGCAGGTAATGCTGGCCTTCAAGGGTCGTTGGTTCGTTGTAACCGGTGATCCACCCACGGCAGCGCGAAGAACCGCAACCGCAGGCGAACTGGCGCAGCAGTTTGTCTTCGGTGGCGGTGTAATCCATGGTCAGCCGCTCGCCCTTGTGGATATCTTTCAACGCCCACAGCCAGAGTTCGCTCATGTCGAGAAACACGTTCGGGTCGCAGGCGTGTTCGAGTAGTCCACAAAAGCGTGGATCGTAGATATGGATGCCGGTCAGCAGTTGTCGGGTCTGGCGACAGCGGTAGGGCAGCAGTTGTCCCGAAACCCGGCACATTCGGCTGTTACGCAGAAATTCCCGGCGCGCCGCGATCCCGGTTGGGGTGGCCTGCTCATCGTGGAGGACTTCAAAGTCGGCCCGGGCAGGAAAACCCAGACGTACGGGTAATCCGGCAAAAGGGTAAATGCCTTCGGTATCGCGAGGGACGGATCCTGTAAGCGCTTGGCTATTCATAACAATCCCTGTCGGAAGATGTTGCGACTTCCTTACTCTGACGTCCTGTCAGTTCTGCAACGTGGCTGTTTGGAGCCGATCGTGTCGCAAAGATGATGCCCGGTCTACTGTCATATATGACAGTCGAAATAGACGCTTTCCCGCGTCAGTGATGACTGACGCGGGAATGGCGTTTGAGTGGTTACAGGTGCGGAGCGGGCACCGCGGTGTCTGGCATCGGCGCCTTCAGCTGCTGCAGTTGCGCCTTGATCGGCGTGGTGGCGCATTTGGCGGCGGCCTGTTCCTGCGTCAGGTTGCGGATCGAGGTGTAAAACAGCTCGCAGGTTTTGGCCTTTTGCGTGACTTGCCAAGTCTGCGTGCAGTTGTTGAGGGTAGTCTGCGCATCGCTGCTCGGCCTGCTGCCCATATCGGCCTGCCAGCAGGCGGCGCTCAAATCCTGACCCATGACTTTCAAGCCTGCGGCGTCAGCCTTGGCCTGGGCATCGTCACCGGAGTAGCTCTTGGGATCGGCGGCGTACCAGATGTAACTCGGGTGGTTCGATCCCAGGACCGGCACGTTCACGCCTGCGCTGGGGCTGATGGTCGCCAGGCCCAGTACGTTGACCGTCGGCCCATATTGTTGCTTGATCCAGTTCCGTACCGGTGCGCCGAAAGCCACCATCGGCAGTGTCTTGCCGCTGGAGGTCTGGCTGAATTGCTTGACCAGCGTGGTCTGGTAGTCCTTGAAATAGTCATAGACGCCTTCCAGATCACTGCCGGCATTGGACGGCGCAGCAATCGGGGCGATGTCGATGATGGTCTGAAACGCCGGGGTCTGCTCGGCGGGAATGCCATTGACCGTCAACAGCGTTGCCCAACGGTCGGTGGTGTTCGAGCGCAGGTAATCCTGAGCCTGGGTCAGCGAGTAATCCGGCGGGAAGTGCAGCAACTCGACGCTTTTGCGATTTTCCAGAGCCATGCCCAGCGGCAGGAACAGATACCAGCTGTACGCCCATTTGCCGTCGGCGTTGAGTTTGCTGGCGCCGGCGTAAGCGAGATCACCGGCATCAAGCAGCGCGGACAGCGGTTTGTCGTATCCGGCCGGCACGCCGCTGATTTCGGCATAGAGCTGGTCGTTATCGTTTTTCACCAACACCTTCGCATTGGCATAACCGTCGCGTTGCACGCTCTGGCTCAGGTAATGCGCGACGGTCTGCTCCAGCGTCCAGTTGCGAAAGCAGATCACGCTGCAGTTGTTGGGGTAGGCGAAGAGGCGGGTGACGCGTTCGGTGCTGCCCAGTTTCAAGTCGACATCGGCGTGGGCGGCCGCGCTCAGGGTGAGTGCAGCGAGGGCCAATGCAGTGGGGGCCAGCGTTTTGCGAATAAATCCTGCGAGTTTGAACATGCTCAGATCCTTTTCAGCGTGGGTTCCCCGCGTATCGGGGGCGCCTCATAGTGGATCAGCTGTGTTTTACAGAGAAGCCGTCATTCGCAGTTTTTTGCGCCAACGCGCAGGGCTCATTCTCAGGCTGGAAAATGCAGGGCGTTGGTCAGATCGCCCATGGGTTTCTGGCCGCGGGCAATCATCGCGTCATCGCGCTGCTTGAGGCCGTTGAGGGTCTCCAACTGGAATACCCGGGTGATCAGCCGCAGGATCGACGCCGTGTCGTAAACCGTGTGATCCACCGTGCCCTTGCGCGCAAACGGTGACACCACCAGGGCCGGCACCCGCGAGCCCGGGCCCCAGCGGTCGCCCTTGGGCGGCGCGACGTGGTCCCACCAGCCGCCGTTTTCGTCGACCGTGACGATCACCACCATGTTTTTCCACTGCGGACTTTCGCGCAGCACCTTCAGCGCACGGACGATGTGCCGGTCCCCGGAGGCGACGTCGGCATAACCGGCGTGCATGTTCAGGTTGCCCTGCGGTTTGTAGAAACTCACGGCGGGCAGCTTGCCGGCCTCGGCGTCGGCGAAGAACTTGTTGGTACTCGACTCGTCACCCAAACCGGCGTCGCGCAGGCGTTTATTGCGCTCGTCCGGGTTTTCCGGGCCTTGCTGTTTGAAGTAGTTGAACGGCTGGTGGTGATACTGAAAGTTGGGGATTTTCGGAATGCCACCGGAATCCTTGTACTGCTCCAGCGTCGCCTGCCATGCCCCGGCGTACCAGGCCCAGTCGATGTTCTTCTTCGACAGTTTGTCGCCGATGTGTTCGTGGGTCTGCGGCACCATGACGTTGGGCAGGTCCGGTTTGGAATACGCCGGGCGCTCCGGGTCGCGAATCCAGGTTGGCCAGTAGGGCGGGGCGAGGGTGTTGACGCCAAAACCGTCCGGGGTCAGCGCACTTGGGCCGAATTGCGGCGGGCCGGTCATGGCGCTGGCCGGTGATTGCTCCAGCGGCTTGAGGCGCGTGTCGGCCGGATCAGCGCTTTGCAGCGCGGCGATCTGCGACTTGGCGACCGAATTGGCAGCGTCAGGATAGAACGGCGCGGTGGCGCTGATCAGGTATTGGTGGTTGAGGAACGAGCCACCGAAGGCGCCCTGGAAGAAGTTGTCGCACAGCACGAATTCCTGCGCGACGTCCCACAGACGCAGGGAATAACGACTCTGCGCATAGTGGCCCATGGTCAAACCACCGGCGTCGGCCCAGGCGACGAAACCGTCATTCTTGCCGCCGTTGATCTGCATCTGGTTCTGATAGAACACATGCCACAAATCGCGGGTCACCAGGCCGAATGGCAAATCTTCACCGTTCGGGCCTTTGAGGGCGAACGGCGCGTTGGGCAGGTTTTCCTGAAACTGCGTGGCGCTGGGATAGGTCACGCCATCGAGGGCTTGCGGGCCGATCTGCAGCACACCGCCCCAGGCTGGCGGCAGGGTTTGCAGCACGCTGCCGTCGCGGTCGCGTTGCTGGTAATCGGCAGGCTTGAGCGCCGACAGCGGTTTTTCGACACCAGGGAAGTCGCCGAACAGGTTGTTGAAACTGCGGTTCTCGGCGTAGATCACCACCACGGTTTTCTGCTCGTGCAGGGCCTTGTCCAACTCGGTCGGGGAAAGCGGACGCTCGACCGGTTTGCCGGGAGGGTCGCCCGCATGACTGCACCCCGCCAGCGTTGCGCCCACACCGAGTACCGCGACACCCCCGAGAAAGCGGCGACGACTGGTGTCGGTGGGCTTATCGGAAGCAACGGAGGGTGCGTCGGAACCGTCTGTATCGTCGATCATGTCTCAGCCCGTTTTGCTTAAATGTTTCAGTATGTTTCGGGTGGACGCTAGCAAGGAGATGTGACGGTTGGGTTACAGCTTAAGGAAGTTGTGAAACAACGGTGGGAACCAGCCGGCTGGCGATGGCGGTGTGTCAGAAACAGTGATGTCGACTGACAGATTGCTATCGCCAGCAGGCTGGCTCCCACAGGGTATGACTTCGACTGTTAGATCCGGTTTACGGCATCACCGGCGGCGTATACGCCAGCGTCGTCCCCAGCGCCCACAGCAACAGCAGCACCAGCGGCGTGTGCACCAGCAGTTGCACGAACGAAAAGCCGATCAAATCCCGAGCCTTCAACCCCAGTACGCCCAGCAACGGCAGCATGTAGAACGGGTTGATCAGGTTCGGCAGCGCTTCCGCTGCGTTGTAGATCTGCACCGCCCAGCCGAGGTGGTATTGCAGGTCATTGGCGACCTGCATCACGTACGGCGCTTCGATGATCCACTTGCCGCCGCCGGACGGGATGAAGAACCCGAGAATCGCCGAGTACACGCCCATCAGCAGCGCATAGGTGTCGTGGGACGCGATGCTGACGAAAAACGTCGAGATGTGGTGCGCGAGGGTTTGCGCATCGGCGCCTTTGACCGTGGTCATCAGCGCGGCGATCGAGCCGTACAGCGGGAACTGGATCAGCACACCGGTGGTGGTCGGCACGGCACGGGCCACTGCATCAAGGAAACTGCGCGGACGCCAGTGCAGCAGCGCACCGAGCATGATGAACAGGAAGTTGTAGGTGTTGAGCCCGGAAATCGCGGTGATCGCCGGTTTGGTTGAAAACTCGTGGAACAGCCATCCCGCCGCCAGCAGCACCAACACGATGATCAGCAGCGGACTGTGTTCCAGCCATTCGCCCGGCCGGGTGCGCGGTTGCAGTGGCGGCAGGTTGAAGGCCGGGTCGATGCCGCAGGCCTTGGCGTCGCGCGCGGAGTTCGGCCCGGGCGCGGTGGCGTAGGCGATGATGATCGAAACCACGATCAGCGCCAGCAGCATCACGCCGGATTGCCAGAGGAAAATCGTTTCGGTGAACGGAATCACCCCGGTGATCGACAGAATCGACGGCGGCAGACTGGCGGGGTTGGCCTGCAATTGCGCAGCCGACGACGACAGCCCCAGCGCCCACACCGCACCAAGGCCCAGATAGGCGGCGGCGCCAGCAGCGCGATAATCCATTTTCAGATCGGTGCGGCGGGCGAGGGCGCGTACCAGCAGACCGCCGAACACCAGCGACAGGCCCCAGTTGAGCAGCGACGCGACCATTGAAATCAACGCGACCCAGGCCACGGCGGAGCGGCCGTTTTTCGGGATGCGTGCCAGGCGATCAATCAGTTTGACGGCAGGTGGCGAGCTGGCGACCACATAACCGCCAATTACCACGAAAGCCATCTGCATGGTGAACGGGATCAGGCTCCAGAAGCCGTCCCCGAAGGCCATCGCGGCATCCGTAGGTTTGGCGCCCATGGCCAGTGTGGCCAGTGCAACGATAATGACGGCCAACGCGGCGAAGACCCAGGAATCGGGAAACCAGCGTTCGGCGAAACTTGAACAGCGCAGGGCAAAGCGCGCAGAGCGGCTATCTTCGATATCAACGGCCACGGGAGTACCTCGGATTTTTATGGTTATTGTGGTCTTGCGGACGAATCACACATCCCCTGTAGGAGTGAGCCTGCTCGCGATAGCTTTCTTACATTCAACACTTGTATTGACTGATCTGGCGCTATCGCGAGCAGGCTCACTCCTACAAGGATCTCGGCATGACTTGCCGATGGTGGTTCGCCTAGCAGGACAGGCTTCAACAGTAAATCAAGCGCCGCGGTTTTGTGAGCAGGTTTTGCAAAACCATGACTATGGTCTAACGGGTTGTCCATCTGGCCATTTGCGTAGACCATGGGCGCCTTGGTTTTTTGCCTGCCAGAGTTCTTTGCCATGACTGCCCACACCACGGCCAAACCTGCGCCGTTCAGCCGCTCCGACTACAAGACCCTCGGCCTTGCGGCCCTTGGCGGGGCGCTGGAGATTTACGATTTCATCATTTTCGTATTCTTCGCCCTGACCCTCAGCCAGTTGTTCTTCCCGCCGGAAATGCCCGAGTGGCTGCGCCTGCTGCAAAGCTTCGGGATTTTCGTCACCGGTTATCTGGCGCGGCCGCTGGGCGGGATTCTGATGGCGCATTTCGCTGATCGCCTCGGACGCAAGAAAGTCTTCAGCCTGAGCATCCTGATGATGGCGCTGCCGTGCCTGCTGATCGGGATCATGCCGACCTATGCCCAGATCGGCTACTTCGCGCCGTTGTTGTTGCTGGCGCTGCGCATTCTGCAAGGTGCGGCGGTAGGCGGTGAGGTGCCGAGCGCCTGGGTGTTTGTCGCTGAACACGCGCCGACCGGGCATCGCGGTTATGCCCTGGGCTTTTTGCAGGCCGGTTTGACCTTCGGTTACCTGATCGGCGCGCTGACCGCGACGTTCCTCGCGCAAGTCTTCACCCCGGCGGAAATCCTCGATTACGCCTGGCGCTATCCGTTCCTGCTGGGGGGCGTGTTCGGTGTGATCGGCGTCTATCTGCGCCGCTGGCTCAGCGAAACCCCGGTGTTCATGGCCATGGAAGCGCAGCGTGAAGCACGGATCGAACTGCCGTTGCGCACGGTGCTGCGCGAACATCGGCTGGCGATGCTGCCGGCAATGCTGCTCACCTGCGTACTGACCTCGGCGGTGGTGGTGTTCGTGGTGATCACCCCGACCATGATGCAGAAAACCTTCGGCATGACCGCCAGCCATACCTTCGCCCTGAGCGCATTGGGCATCGTTTTCCTCAATGTCGGCTGCGTGATCGCCGGTCTCCTCGTCGATCGCATCGGCGCCTGGCGCACGGTCATGCTCTATAGCCTGCTGCTGCCGCTGGGCATCGCCGTGCTTTACGGCTGCTTGATCATGGGCGGCAACTGGGTCGGGTTGGCCTATGCCGTCGCCGGTCTCGCTTGCGGGGTTGTCGGCGCGGTGCCGTCGGTGATGGTCGGTTTGTTCCCGGCGCGTATTCGTGTCTCAGGCATCTCGTTCACCTACAACATTGCCTACGCCGCGTGGGCGAGTATCACACCGTTGTTGCTGATTGGTCTGATGCCGTGGACCCCGTGGATCTGCGTAATATTCTGCGCGGTGATGGGCGTAGTGGGCATCCTCAGCGCGGCGTATTTCGGCTCGCGGATGCCGCGCACGGGACAGTGTCAGGTGGCCGGAACTGCCTGACGCGAAGAGCCAGAACTATTTTTGACTGATGGGTCTCAAGTGCTCTTCAGAAAAGGTTTTCATGGCCGATGGTTAGGCTGCATACCCGCTTTCTACCTGCCATCGGTGCTTTCCCATGTTCAACAAACGCTTGAAGCAAGAGCTGGCCGCTCTTCGTGAAGAACTCTCCAGCCTTCTGCAAGTGAAGGAAAGCCTGGAAAGCGAGATGCTGGTACTGAACCTTGAGCCGGACGGCCGGATTCAGTCGGTCAACCAGAACTTCCTCAACGAAATGTTCTACAAGAACCAAGACCTGATCGGCCGCGCGCTTGAAGACATCGTCCCGGCCCATGTGAAGTCCGACGAATTCCACCTGCGCTTCAAGAATGCCATGACGCGCGGCGAGCATTTCGCCGGGGCCGTGCGCCTGTTGCGTGGCAACGGTGAGGAGGCGTGGTTGCGCTCGATCGTGCAGCCAGTGCGCTCTTCGGACGGGCGAATCAAGCATATCTCGTTGTTCGCCAGCGACCTGACCCGCACCATCGAAGCCTCCCGCGAGCACGAAAACCTGATCGGCGCACTGGTGCGTTCAACCGCGCTGATCGAGTTCGACCTCAACGGTAACGTGCTGAACGCCAACGATCGCTTCCTCAGCGGCATGGGTTACAGCCTGGCGCAGATCAAGGGCAAACATCACCGCATGTTCTGCGCACCGGAGGAATACAACAGCGCCGAGTACCAGAACTTCTGGCGCCGCTTGAACCATGGCGAATTTGTCGCCGATCGGTTCAAACGGATCGATAGCCATGGCCGTACCGTGTGGCTGGAGGCGTCCTACAACCCGGTGGTCGATGCCAACAACAAACTGTACAAAGTGGTGAAGTTCGCGACAGTGATCACCGATCAGGTCAACCGCGAACAAGCCGTTGCCGATGCGGCCAGCATTGCCTACAGCACCTCGCAACAAACTGACAGCACGGCGCAGCGTGGTACCACCGTGGTGACCGAAGCGGTCAACGTGATGCGCGACTTGTCGCGGCACATGCAGGCCGCCGGTGAAGGCATCGAAGCACTGAACGAGCAATCGCTGGTGATTGGCACCATCGTCAAAACCATCAGCGGGATTGCCGAACAGACCAACCTGCTGGCGCTCAACGCCGCGATCGAAGCCGCCCGTGCCGGCGAGCAGGGTCGAGGGTTTGCCGTGGTGGCCGACGAAGTGCGGCAACTGGCGTCACGCACCAGCCAGGCGACCGAAGAGATTGTCGGTGTCGTGCGGCAGAACCAGGAAATGGCGCGTAACGCCGTGGCGCTGATGACCGACGGCAAGCTCCAGGCCGAGCAAGGGCTGGCGCTGGCGGCGGAGGCCGGGACGGTGATCGTCGAGATTCAGGACGGCGCGCAAAAAGTCGTGAATGCCGTCGGCCAGTTCGCCAATCAACTGTCCAACTGACCCGCACACAACCCTGTAGGAGTGAGCCTGCTCGCGATAGCGGTGTATCAGTCAGCACAAATGTTGAATGTCAGACCGTGATCGCGAGCAGGCTCACTCCTACAAATTTACGTTGGCGCTACAATCGGCTCCTTTTCCCCGGAGCAGATCCCCATGAGCGATTCCCACCGCCGCCCGGTGCCCCTGAACAAAGCCTACCGCCTGCTCAATCACGGGCCGACCGTACTGGTCAGCGCCGCCCACGATGGCCAACGCAACATCATGGCCGCCGCGTGGGCGATGCCGCTGGATTTCGAACCGCCGAAAGTTGCCGTCGTCCTCGACAAATCCACCTGGACCCGGCAACTGCTCGAAGCCTCCGGCACTTTCGTCCTCAACGTGCCTTGCGTCGATCAGGCCGACATCGTGCAGACCGTCGGCAATACGTCGGGACTGGAAATCAACCAAAACCAGGGGCAAGACAAGTTTCAGGTGTATGGCCTGCAGACCTTTACCGGCGAACAAGTCGAGGCGCCGCTGCTCGACGGCTGCGTTGCCTGGCTCGAATGCCGCTTGCTGCCCGAGCCGCGCAATCATGAGCAATACGACCTGTTCCTCGCCGAAGTCATCGCCGCCCACGCCGATGAGCGAGTGTTCAGCGAGGGGCGTTGGCATTTCGAAGGGCATGATGGTTTGCGTACCTTGCACCATGTCGCGGGCGGGCACTTCCTGAAGATTGGTGATGCGGTGGATGGCAAGACGTTAGCGATTTGAATGGTCGTTGATGGCAAAACATTGCGGGATGTTGCAAGGTGGAGGGCATCGTCGACCCCATCAGGCGCATGCTCCCATGGATCTTTCCTTTTCGAGTTATCTGACGCCGCTACTGTCGCTAGCCTTGTTGTGGGCGGTGGCCGTGGTCACGCCCGGCCCGAACTTCTTCAACATCGCGCAACTGGCGGTCAGCCGTTCTCGCCGACATGGCGTCGTCGCGGCGCTCGGCGTGGCCAGCGGCACGGTGTTGTGGGGGCTGGCCGGCGGCTTGGGCATCCAGTCGCTGTTCAGTGCCGCGCCGACGCTGTACCTGAGCTTCAAGATTGCCGGCGGTTGTTACCTGATCTACCTCGGGCTCAAGCAATTCAAGCGTAAGCCAGCCATTGTGCATGGTTCGCTGGATGGCTCGGAACAGACGTTGCTCGGTGCTTACGGCCGGGGCTTTCTGGGCAATATGACCAACCCTAAATCCGCAGTGTTCGTCGCTACCATCTTCGCCACCGCCATGCCGGCTCACATTCCGCCGTTGTTGCTGGCGTTGGCGGTGCTGTCCATGGCGACGCTGTCGTTCAGTTGGTATTGCAGCGTGGCACTGTTCTTCGCCAGCCGGCGGATCGCAGGTGTGTATGAGCGTTCGCGGCAATGGCTGGATCGCTTGGCCGGTGGTTGTTATTTGCTGTTTGGGGCGCATCTGGTGGCTAATCGCTGAGCCGCGGTCAAAGGCTGGGGTGCTGCAATTTGTATCAGATTTGCTTAATTGGTTTGATCAGGCTTTCGGCAGGAATTCCAAACAGCTCATGAAGTTTCCATATCATTGGCAAAGTGAGTGCCCGCTTGCCGTTCAACACTTCATAGACCCTGTTTGTTCGACCGATAGCCGGAGCGAGATCCGCGGCTGACAGGCCTGACTGTTCCATCCGAAATTTGATGGCATCGATTGGATTAGGCAAATCCACTGGAAACTGTTTGGCTTCGTAGGCCTCAATGAGTGTGATCATGATGTCGAAGTAATCACCTTCAGGGGTACCCGGTTCTGGCTCGTTGTCGAAGAGTGCAGACACGTTTTTGAGCGCCGCACGGTAGTCTTCTTCGTTATGAATCGGACGTATGTTCATGGGTTACTCCATTTCGACGGTATCAGCGTCGATTGCATCGTACTGCTTGTGGGTGCCGACGAATTTTATGTACATGGCTCCGAAGCGATAAGCCACGGCTACGATCAGTCGAAAGTCATTGCCCTTGATGTTGAACACCACTCTGCGGCTTTTCAGAATGCTCGCAGAAGCAAAATGAGCCTTGATGTCCGAGGGCGTTGACCAGCTTGCTTTCCTCGCTTCATCTATCCATGCCAACAGTGGTTGCTCTGAGTCCGGATAACGTTCCCAAAAATTTTTGAGCTGACTGACAGCGATAATTCTCATGACGCGATCCTAGTCCCGCTATGGGACTGATGCAAGGCTGTTGGCGGTCGGTGGACGTACGGTTCAAATATTTGTGTGTTCATGTATGCCAGCAGATCCCGAAAGTGTTGTTTGCTGAACAGCCACTTACTCTATCCGTGGCAGCAAATTTTCGGGGTAGGAAAAGGCGACGGAATGCGAGTGAACACAATCTGTTAGCTACAAAAAAGGTCTACCTCGCGGTAAGCCTTTTTTCTTTGCATCGTAGCCTCAATCCCCCAACGCTTCCCCTTCACGCCGTGGATCCGCGCCACCTTCCAACGACGCTTTCCCCTGCGCATCCTTGACCCGCACGATCGCCTGGGTGCCGCTGGTCATGTCGATTTCACTCACCGCATGCCCTTTGTCCTTCAGCGCCTGAATCAGCGCCGGGCTGAACTGGCCTTGTTCCAGTTCGGTCGGGCCGTTGCGGCTGCCGAAGTTGGGCAGACTGATGGCGCTTTGCGGATCGAGTTTCCAGTCGAGCAGGCCGACGGTGGTTTTCGCCACGTATTCGATGATTTGCGAGCCGCCCGGTGAGCCGACGCTGGCGAGGAATTCGCCGCTGTTGCGGTCGAAGATCAGCGTCGGCGCCATCGACGAGCGCGGGCGTTTGCCGGGCTCGACGCGGTTGGCGACTTTCTGGCCGTTCTCTTCGGGGATGAACGAGAAGTCGGTCATCTGGTTATTCAGCAGAAAGCCCTGAACCATCAGGTGCGAACCGAACGCCGCTTCGATGGTAGTGGTCATCGACACGGCGCCGCCCAGATCATCCACCGCCACCACTTGCGAGGTGGATATGCGCAGTGGCGAGCGGTCCGGTGCGTAGGCGACCTGCACCCCCGGCGGCGTACCCGGTTTGGCGCTGCCCATGCTGCGTTCGCCGATCAGGCTGGCGCGGCTGGCGAGGTAGCCCGGGTCGACCAGGCCTTTGACCGGCACCGGCACGAAGTCGGTATCGGCGACGTATTGCGCGCGGTCGGCGTAGGCCAGACGTTCGGCTTCGGCGATTAGATGCACGGCTTGTGGATCGGGTTCGATGCCGGCCGGTTTGTCGGTTTTCAACGGTTTGAGCGGTGTCAGTGAAAGACGTGGATCGCGGGTTTCCAGCGCTTGCAGGGTGCCGAGGATCTGCGCCACCGCGATCCCGCCCGACGACGGCGGCGGCATGCCGCAGACCTGCCAGCGTCTGTAATCGGTGCACAGCGGCGCGCGTTCTTTCGCCTGATAGTGCTGCAGATCATTCAACGACAGGCTGCCGGGGTTGGCGTGGCCCTGAACCTTGGCGACGATTTCTTCAGCAATCGGGCCTTTGTACAAAGCGTCGGGTCCTTCGTTTGCAATGCGTTTTAGCACTGCGGCCAATGCCGGGTTTTGCAGGCGCGTACCGACGGCTTTGACGCTGCCATCGGCATTGAGGAAGTACTTCGCCATCTCTGGCGACTGGCGGATCACCGGGTCGGATTCCAGCAACGAATGCAGGCGCGGCGAGATCGCAAAGCCTTGCTCGGACAGTTTGATTGCCGGTTCAAACAGCTTCGCCCACGGCAGGCGACCGTGTTGTTTATGCGCCATCTCCAGCGCACGCAACACGCCCGGCGTACCGACCGAACGACCGCCGATCTGCGCCTGCGGGAACGACATCGGTTGGCCGTCGGCGCGCAGGAACAGTTTCTCGGTGGCGCCGGCCGGTGCGGTTTCGCGACCGTCATAGGTGCGCACCTGTTTGCCGTCCCACAGCACGATCATCGCGCCGCCACCAATCCCGGAAGATTGCGGCTCGACCAGCGTCAGCACCGCTTGCATCGCAATCGCCGCATCAATCGCCGAACCGCCCTGACGCAGCATCTCGCGCCCGGCCTCGGCGGCCAGCGGGTTGGCAGCGGCGGCCATGTGTTTGCTGGCATGGCGGGTTTGCAGATCGGTGCGGTAACCGGAAGCGGCCTCCGGTGCCAGCGGCAGAGTCGAGGAGGGCGGGGCGTTGCACGCGGTGAGGGTCAGGGCGCTGATGATCAGCGTCAGGGCTGGCAGGCGAAAGCGGCTCAAGGGCAAGGCTGAAAACACGCGGGCTCTCCGTCCGTGGGATAAAAGTCTGAGGGACTTTATCGACCGCTCGGTCGCGACGCAAACCGGCGGGCATTTTTGTCTTTCTTTTCAGGGCGGATGTTCGCTAGGGTCAACCGCAAATCTATCGAGCACCAACAACCCCTGTAGGAGTGAGCCTGCTCGCGATAGCGGTGGGTCAGTCAGCAAAGATGTTGAATGTGATGACGCTATCGCGAGCAGGCTCTCCTACAGTTACAAGATCAACAAGAGGCCGATATGCACAGCGAGTTCCCCACCGAATCCAGCTACCGCGATCAACGCGAACAGTTCATCACCGCCGCCAATGCTGCCGGCGCCACGCTCACTTCGTACGCGCATCCACGTTGCGGGCCATTCGGTGAACCCCTGAGCACCGACGTCGCCATGCTCGGCGATCCGCAGGCCAAACGCCGACTGGTAGCGCTCAGCGGCACGCACGGAGTCGAGGGCTATTACGGCTCGGATTGTCAGATCGATTGGCTGAAAACCTTCGAACCCGGTTCGCTGCCCAAGGATGTCGCGGTGGTGATGGTTCACCTGATCAACCCATGGGGTACGGCGTGGTTGCGCCGGGTCAACGAAGACAACATTGACCTCAACCGCAATCACCTCGATTTCAGCGGGCCGTTGCCGGATAACCGCGCTTACGCCGCGCTGCATGAAATCTATGCGTGCACTGATTTGAATGGCCCCGAGCGGAAACGCGCCAATGCCTTGCTCGATGCGCAGATCAACGAGCAGGGCTGGCCGGCGGTGATGTCGATTGTCGAGGGCGGCCAGCACAGCCATCCCGATGGACTGTTTTATGGCGGTCGTGCGCCGAGCTGGTCGAATCGCACATTGCATCAAATCATCGACGTGCATCTGTCTGGCGCTGAAACCGTGATGTGTTTCGACCTGCATACCGGCGCCGGTGAGTACGGCCATCCGATGTTGCTGACCATCACCCAGGCGCCTTATCCGGCACTCGCGCAAGCTCAGGCGATCTATGGCCCATGGCTTTACACGCTGCACACCGGCGCCGACACCTTGAGCGAAACCGGTGTGGCGGCGACGGCCACCGGGTACACCTCCCAAGCGTTGCTCAATGCTTTACCAGACGTGCAGTTGATGCCGTTCGTGATCGAGTGCGGAACGTATCCGGGGCCGGATGTGCATCGGCATTTGCGTGATGACCATTGGTTACATCTGCATGGCGATCCGCTGGATGCGGTAGGGCGTGAGATCAAACTAAAGCTACTGGAGCAGTTCTATCCGGCTGATCCGGATTGGCGGGCGATGGTGGGGCTGCGCACTCGGCAGATCTGGGTGAAGGGGTTGTTAGCCCTGTCGACAGAGAAACCTGAGTAGGTCAGACATAGCGTTGTGGTGAGGAGGTTTATCCCCTCGCCACAAGTTCGGTGATTATCCCGAGGTGTGAATTAGTACTTATTGCTTAAACCCAGGCAGTCCATTCGCAGCGCGCCATTCTTTTACGGTCGCCGTGATGCCTTCAGGAGAGCATTGCGCCTCATCCTCTGGCCAGTAGATCAAGTCAGTGCCCGCGGGATGTTCGGCCAGCTCACTGAAGTTATCTAACATATCCGCCAGCACTGTCTCTGACGTATCGTCTGTGTTGGAGGTGAATATTTGCTGCAGCAGATAAATAAATTGCTCCTCCTTGTAGTTAGAAATTTTCTTGGCCAAGTTGTGTACTCCGAAATACTGCTTTTGGTAAAAGGAGGGAGCATATTTTGCGTTCGATACCTATTGCTTGAAGCCTGGAAGTCCATTCGCGGCTCGCCACTTTTTCACGGTTTCGATGATTGCTTCGTTAGAATTATCTGCCTCATCTTCTGGGTAGTAGATCAAGTCCGTCCCATCTGGATGTTCGGTGATGGTGCAAAAGTGGCTTAACAGCGGGTCGAGAACTTCATCGGAAGCGTTTTTGTTGGCGGCTCGAATCTCTTGCAGAAAACTTAGAAACTCTGCTTCGGTATAGTCAGAAAGACGGCTTTTCATTGAATTATTTCCGATGAATATCTGCGTGGTTTTTTGGCGTGTTGATCCGCAAATTGTCTACGTGATAAACCTCGCCACCCTTTGAAACTGGATCGACATGATGAATTTCAAAGGAGCCTTTTGAACCATTGGCGTCCCTGTAACGTGCCTTTGGTGCATTACCATTCTGCATCCGCTCAATGTTGTCCGGGATAAATTGGCTGCGCAAATCTGGATCATTCACAACCTCAGTCCAAAACGCCTTTCTGAAGGCATCGAAGCTTGAAAACTCCCTCCCCCTAAGCCTATCCGCAATCCGTGTCGGAATCGGCGCACCGATCCCCGTTCCCGCCCCAGCAAGCCATATCCCCGACACATCCTCTCCAACCCCCGTCACCGTACCCGGCGTCAGTCTGGCCGGTTTCGAAAACACCACATACAGCGACTTCAACCCGGTCTCTGCCGGGAACACCAGAATACAATCCTCGGCAGTAATGTCCTCGCCGGGCAGGCCTTCTATCTGGGTATCAGTGTTGTCGGGAATCGGATGAACAAGGATCGTGTTCAGTGGCTCGCCATGTTCGGGATAGACCAGTGGCGGCATTGCACCGAGTGGCCCGCGTTGCGGTGTCCACAAAATCGTGATGCCGTTGAGCTTGGCCTCCATCGCAGTCTTGTCGCTGTTCCACTCGACTTTGACAGTACGCACCGAATCATCGCCCGAGGCGCCGGTGTGGATGCCGTAGACCTGCATGACCCCTTCGGCGTCACGCCGGAACTGGAAGCGCACGCGGGTGGTGGCGCGGGTCATGCGGCGTAATTCGTCATCGGTGTGCAGCGTGCCATCGCCCATTCGGGTTGGCAGCATCCCGAGGATGAACACGCTGGCCGGCCCGCCAGCGCCGCGAATGGCCCAGTTGAGGCGTTGTTGCAGAATCCCGCCGCCGGCTAAACGGCCCAAGGCCAGATCGGCATCTATCGCCGTCGCGACAGCGGTGCTGGCTGACGGAAAGAGCATGGCCCCCGCGACCATGATCTTGCCGAAGTTGGCGGCAGATTCGGGCAGCGTGCCGGCGTCCGTTCGGCACCAGTTACCCGGCGTGCAGGACTTGGCGAACACCTGACTTTCGCGGGGCTTGGGCGTTGGCCATTCATCCTTTTCGATGTACACCGGTTCCGGTGCTTTAGGCACATGCCACGAGGCCCATGAAGTGCCACCGTTGTAGCGTCTCCAGAGCCAGTCAACTTCGAAGAGGAATTTGAATCGAGCCACGACAACTCCCTGTATGGCTTTGAATCGAGCCAGGGAAGCTTGTCGGTCAGTGGGGATTTCGGGCAAACCGCAGGGGTGAGTTTTATGCGCCTGGATTTACGAAAAATCCAATTCGTACTTGGATCGAATCCGTTTCCTACAGCGCTCTCTCGGTCTGTTGATTTGGCGATTGATACAGATGAACCAGCGGTGTTTCGCGCTTGTAGTCTTTCGGTGTGGATAACGGGGTAGTCTGCATTTCTCCTACAGATTTTTCAGGTCGACAACTTACGCGTCTTTACCTGAGGATGTTTTCTATCGTTTTTTCCAGGATGGATTTCAGATGAAAAGGATGAGTCCGTTGCCATTCAACTCTATTTTCAGTCGGCCATTGTCATGAGCATTTCCAATGAGGATCGCGATTTTCTGGTGGCGATGGGCAGTCGCATTGCTCACTTACGCACAGTGCACGAGATCACACAGACTCGGTTTGCACGGGCTTTAGGTCTTTCCCGGCAAACCTTTCAGGGCTACGAGGAGGGCACCCGGAGCATGCCGGTCACGACACTGGTGAAGATGGCATTTGCGCTTCGCGTGCCTGTTGAAGACCTGCTCGGGGTTCCCTCGTACACGGAGAAGCCCAGACACAGCTTGACCTCGACGTGGTATCGACGGCTGCAGTCCATCAATGAGCTTTCGAAGGTCCAACAGAAGGTCGTTGCGCAGATGCTCGACGCCCTGATCGCACAGGCAGCGACCAAAACGAGCAACGAAGAAAGAGAAGTTTGAAGTAATCCGAGGAACGCGGAACCAAGGTGCGACAACACCTTGGAGTAACAGATTGCCGAGACTTTTCTCGAGGCATAAAAAAACGGCTTACCTTTCGGTAAGCCGTTTTTAGTACTTGGTGGCTACACAGGGACTTGAACCCCGGACCCCAGCATTATGAATGCTATGCTCTAACCAACTGAGCTATGTAGCCAAGTGGCGCGCATTATTCCCCTGAAATGGAAAAGCGTCAAGCGTAAATTTAAAATTTTTTTCTACGCTTTCAACCGTTTATCAAAATTATTGGCTCAGCAGGGGCGAAGGGCAGCGTTCGAACCAGCGGCTGGCCTGTTCATACGCATGCGCCAATTGCAGGACAGCGAAGTCGGCCTGGTGCTTGCCGATGATTTGCAATCCCATCGGTAAACCCTGCGCATTGAATCCCGCCTGGACGTTGGCCACTGGGCAGCCCGACAACGTGCCGGGGATGACCACCTCCATCCAGCGGTGATACGTGTCCATCGCCACGCCCTCAATCGACGTCGGCCAAGGCTGGGTCTTATCGAACGGGAACACCTGGGCGCTGGGCAGCAGCAGGTAATCGTAGCGTTCGAACAGCCGAGAAATCGCCCGATACCAATCGCTACGCACCACGGACGCGGCGAACACTTCGCTGGCCGACAGCTTCAAGCCGTTCTCCACTTCCCAGATCGCTTCCGGTTTCAACAACGCGCGTTTCTGCGGATCGGCATAGGTTGCGCCCAAAGACCCGGCGACCATCCAGTGCCGCAACGTCCGCCAACTGCTCCAAAGCCGCTCAGGCGCGAAGCCCGGTTGAACCCCTTCAACCTGACAACCGAGGCTTTCAAAGTCGGCAAAAGTCCTCTCACACAACGACAGCACGCCATTCTCCATCGGTAGATAACCGTTGAAGTCCCCCAGCCAGCCCAAGCGCGTGCCTTTGAAATCACGCTCCAGCGGTGCAGCAAATGCCTCACCGGATTCAGCGATGGACAACGGCGCCCGCGCATCGCCGCCAGCCTGCACCGACAACAGCAACGCCGCATCCCTCACGCTGCGCGCCATCGGCCCTTCGTAACCGAGCTGATCGAAAAACAGATCAGCACTGTCATCGAACGGCACACGCCCCTGCGACGGGCGAAAGCCAAAAATGTTGTTGAACGCCGCCGGATTGCGCAGCGAACCCATCATGTCGCTGCCATCGGCCACCGGCACCAGATGCATCGCCAGCGCCGCCGCCGCGCCACCGCTACTGCCACCCGCTGTTTTGCTCGGATCAAAAGCGCAGCCAGTGGCACCAAACAACGGGTTGTAGCTTTGCGAACCGAGGCCGAATTCCGGCGTATTGGTCTTGCCGATAATGATCGCGCCGGCAGCCTTGATCCGCTCGACCATGATGCCGTCGCGCTCAGGCACAAAATCCTTGTACAGCGGCGAGCCGAGCGTGGTGCGAATGCCGTGGGTCAGCGACAGATCCTTGATCGCATGGGGCAGGCCATGCATCCAGCCCCGGTATTCACCACGCGCCAGTTCAGCGTCGCGTGCATCGGCCTGAGCCAGTAGATGTTCCGGTGATTGCAGGCTGATCAGCGCATTCACCCGTGGGTTGAAACGTTCGATATGGGCAAGATAAGTCTGCATCACTTCCCGGCAGGAAAACTGGCGCAGGCGGATACGTTCGGCGAGCTCGTGGGCCTGCAACAGGACCAGTTCGCTGATGTTATTAGCGTTCATTGCAAGCGGCCTTTCAGATGGCTGGAAAAACGCCCCGCCAGTGCGACGGGGCGATAAAGGTCAACGCATCAGGTTGGTCCAGAGACGGTCGGCGAGGCGGATCGCACCTTCACCGCAAGTCTTGCTGAACACCACGTTGGTGCCTTCGGGAATGTGCAGTTCCGGCGCATCCTTGAGCGCCGCATCGAGGAACGGTTCGACGCCTTTTATCGGGCTCTGGTGCTTGAGGAAGTTCTGCGTCATTGCCGAGTTTTCCGGCTGGCTGAGGAAGGCGATGAACGCCTTGGCATTCGCCGGATTTTTGCTGCCGGTGGGGATGACCATATTGTCGACCCAGGCCAGCACACCTTCTTTCGGATAGAGGTATTTCAGCGTCGGTTTCATCTCGCGTGCACGCATCGACGAGCCGCCCCAGAACATCGACATGTCGATTTCACCCGAGGCGAGGTTCTCGCGAATCGAGCCGGCCTTGGAGCTGTAGGTCTTGACGAACGGCTTCTGCGCCTTGAGCAGTGTCAGCACCTGCTGCATCTGTTTCGGGTCTTCGCTGCACAGCGGAATGTTCAGGTACAGGCTGGCCATGTCGACCATGTCGCTGACCGAGTCGAACATGTTGATGCGCCCCTGCAATTCGGCTGGCGGCTCATACAAAACCTTGTAACTGTCGGCCGGGCCTTTGTAGCGCGCGGAGTCCAATACGACGCTGGTGGTGCCCCAGATGAACGGCACCGAATACGCGCCTTCCGGGTCCCAGCTTGGTTTTTTCAGGTTATCCACAACGCTGGCGTAGTAGGGCTCTTTGACCGGGTCGAAGCGCTCCAGCAGGTTTTCCTTGATCAGGATCGGGATGAACTGGTGCGACGGAATTGCCACGTCATAACCGGCGCCGCCCTGTTTCAATTTCGCCAACAAAGTCTCGTTGGAGTCGTAGGAATCGACGGTGACTTCGATGCCGGTCTGCTTCTGGAACTTGGCGAGAATCTCCGGCGAAAAGTAACCGCTCCAACTCACCACGTTGAGTTTCTCGGCGGCCTGAACACTGGCGGCCATGCTCAGCGGCAAAGTCAGGACCAACGAAGTGCCGACGCTTTTTATCCACTTGCTCATGCTATTTCCCCACAGGTCGTAGAAGGTTCAGGCGTTCTTTTTGCCCAACAGGTAAGAGAGGCTGACGAACAGCACCGAGACGCCGAGGATCAGCGTCGACACGGCGTTGACGTCGGGTGTCACACCCATGCGCAGCAGGCCGAAGATGAAGATCGGCAGGGTCGTGGTGCCGGCCTGCGAGACCATCATCGAGATCACGAAGTTATCCAGCGAGACGATGAAGGCCAGCATCAGCCCGGAGAAAATCCCCGGCATCAGCAGCGGCAATGTCACTTTGCGAAAGGTTCGCCACGGGCCGGCGTAGAGGTCGGCTGAAGCCTGCTCCAGCGACAGGTCCATATCGTTCAATCGCGCCCGAATCGGCAGGTAGGCGAAGGGAATACAAAACACCGTGTGCGCGATGATCAGGTTGCCGTAACCCAGCGACAGACCGATGGTCGAGAACAGCGCCAGCGTCGCCACACCGACGACAATTTCCGGCAGCACCAGCGGCAACATGATCGCGCCCATCGACAAGTGCAGGCCCTTGAACTTGGCGCCACGCGAGGTGCCGAGGGCGGCGAGGGTGGCAATCGCCGTGGCGATCATGCTTGCGCAGACGGCGATCAACAGGCTGTTGCCGGCGGCCTGGCGCAAGGCCTGATTGGCGAACGCGGCGCGATACCAATCGAGACTGAAACCGGTCCACACCGTCGCCGATTGGTTGGCGTTGAACGAGAACACCACCAGCACCACGATCGGCGCGTACAGGTACAGATAGAACAGGAAACTGAAGCCGCCGAAGCCGGGGAAGTCCTGCACGCCCAGCCCTTTGCGTTTGAATATTCCGATCATCACGCACCTCCTTTGGCGATGCGCTGGCGCTCGGCGCGCAGGGCATAAACGGTCAGCACCAGCATCACCGCGGCCATCAGCACCAGCGACAGCGCTGCGCCAAACGGCCAGTTACGCGCATCGCTGAACTGCCGGAAGATCAGGTTGCCGAGCATCATTCGCGTGCCGCCGCCGAGCAGTTCCGGGGCAATCATCGCGCCCAGGCACGGCACGAAAGTGAGGATGGCGCCGGCGAGAATCCCCGGTTTGGCGATTGGCAAAACCACTTTGCGTAATGTGCGTATCCGCCCCGCATACAGATCCTGGGCAGCTTCGAGCAGGCGTATATCCATTTTTTCCAGCGTCGCGTAAATCGGCAAAACCACGAACGGCGCGTAGGTGTAAACCAGCCCCAGCAGCACCGCGCCGTCGGTGTAGAGCAACTGCAAAGGTTCGTGAATAACGCCCATGCCCATCAGGCTGTTGTTGATCACCCCGGTGTTACGCAGCAGCAGAATCCACGCGTAGGTGCGGATCAGCAGGTTGGCCCAGAACGGCACGGTGATCAGAAAGATCAACAAGCCGCGCCGATGCGCCGGTTGCATGGCCAGCCACACCGCAACCGGAAAACCGATCAGCAACGTGATGAGGGTGGTCAGTCCGGCAATGCCGATCGAACGCAGGGCGATGATCAGATACGAGTCGGCAAACGCGAGGCTGTCGTCCAGTTGCCGCTCGAACAGCAGTGAGGTGTAGGCGTCGCTGCTGAAGACCTTGTTGACCCCGCCGTAGGGGTTGGCCTCCATCAGCGAATAGCCGATGACGATCAGAATCGGCACCAGCAGAAACAGGCCGATGGCGATCAGCGCCGGGCTGACGCCGAGGAAACTCTGGAAGGCTTTGCGCCGCTCCAGCGTGTTGGCAATCGGTAAGGCGTGCATGGCAATTCCTCCGGCTCAATCGTGCAGGACGCTGGCGCTTCCACGGTCGAACAACAGACCGGCCTGAGAACCGACGGCAAAGCGCAGGCTCTGGTCGACGCAATTGGGCGTACGCACGGTGAGGCGCGAACCGTCGCTGAGGCTGACCTGATATTGCAGGTCGGTGCCGAGATAGATCTGCGCTTCGATCCGGCACGGCAGCGCGGTGTCGGTAGTCGCCGGCACCAGATGCAGGCGCTCGGGGCGCACCGACAAGGTGACGCTGGCGCCGACCGGCACATCGCTGCATGGTTGCGCGGGCAGAGGATGCCCGGCCGGCCCGGCGAACCACGCCTGACCGTCTTCCACACGGGTGACGGTGCCTTCGATGAAATTGGTTTCGCCAATGAAGTCGGCGACGAAGCGATTGCGCGGGCGTTCGTAGATATCTTCCGGCCGCCCCACCTGCTGCACTTCGCCTTCGGAGAGCACGGCGATGCGGTCGGACATGGTCAGCGCTTCTTCCTGGTCGTGGGTGACGAAGATGAAGGTGATGCCGGTTTTCGCCTGGATGGTTTTCAGCTCTTCGCGCATCGCCTGGCGCAGCTTGAGATCGAGCGCGGAAAGCGGCTCGTCGAGCAGCAGTACCTTCGGATGCGGTGCCAAAGCGCGGGCGAGGGCGACACGTTGCTGCTGACCGCCAGACAGTTGCGCCGGTTTGCGGTTGGCGAAACGTTCCATCTGCACCAGCGCCAGCATCTCGCGCACGCGCTCGGCGATTTGCGCCTTGGTCAGGACTTTGCCCATCGGGTGCGATTCGAGGCCGAAAGCGAGGTTCTCGGCGATGGTCATGTGCGGGAACAGCGCGTAATGCTGGAACACCGTGTTGACCGGGCGCTGGAAGGGCGGGCGATCAGCGATGTTTTCGCCGTAGAGCAGAATCTCGCCTTCGGTGGGAAATTCAAAACCGGCGATCATCCGCAGCAGCGTGGTCTTGCCGCAGCCGGAAGGGCCGAGAAGGGTGAAGAATTCGTTGTCGCGGATGTCCAGGTCGATGCTTTTCAGTGCCACCGGACCTGTGTGCGGATCACCGTAAACCTTGCGCACTGAGCGGATCGAGACCGCCAGCGTTTGCAGCGAATGCAGGGCATTCATGCGTTACCTCCGATTCCCCCATCGCCTGCGACTCGCTTTGCAAAGCGTTGCCGTCGGGCCATGGATATTATTTTTTTGGGCAGGATCGAGATTGCGTTCGGGTGTGAAACCAGCTGTTTTTTTGTTCTGCTGTGGCTCGATTATCAGCCAGGGGTTGCGCGGCGCGACACTTCAATTTAAACATGGCAGGTGTTAGTTAATTTAACAGCCAAAGGTGCCAGGAATCATGCCCGACCACCGTTTGCCGCCACTCAACGCGGTGCGTGCCTTTGATGCCGCCGCCCGTTTGGGCAGCTATGTTGAAGCCTCGAAAGCCCTGCACGTGACCCAGCCAGCGATTGGCCGCCATGTGAAATTGCTCGAGGACTGGTTGGGCATTCAATTGTTCGAGCGCACTTCGCGCGGGGTCAACCTGACGCCGGCGGGGGAGAAGTACCACCGCAAGATCAGCGCCGCTTTGCAGTTGATCATCGAGGCTGGCAAGGAAGCCCGGCCGAAAGACGCCGAGCGTTGGCTGCGGATCATGGTGGTGCCGGGGTTTGCCAAGCGTTGGTTGATGCCAAGGATCGAAGCACTGCGGCATCTGCGGCCGGGATTGAAATTGGCCATCGAGCCGAACTCCACGTTTACCGAAGTGGATGGTAAAAGCGCGGATCTCGGAATCGTCTACGGCCTCGACGGCCAATATGCCGACTCACGGGAAACGCTGATCTGCCCGCGAGTATTTCCGATCTGCACGCCGACGTATCTGGCCAGCGTCGCACCGATTGACGGCCCGGCCGATCTGGTCGGACACGAACTGATCCACGTCGATGACGGTGAGTGGTGGAACCTGTGGTTCGCCGCTCACGAGCTCGATATCCATCTCAATTCCGACATGCTCTACGTCAACAATGACCACGCGCTGTCAGTCGCTGAGAGCGGGCAGGGCATCGCGCTGGCCAACGAGGTGCTGGTGCGTCATGAACTCGCCAGCGGCAAACTGGTGCGCGCAGTCGACGCTCAGGTGAAGCTTGAGAGTTATCGAGTGCTGACGCCGTCCGCCGAACTCTCGGCGGATGTGGCGTGGTTTATTCAGTGGTTGAAAGCCGAGCTGGAAGCGGATTTCCCCGAAGCGGTCATCAACTGAGACGGAAACGTGCAGTGTTGTCGCTCAGCGCCTTGCTGCCCTGGCTAAGGGTATCCGCCGCCAGATTCACTGCGCGTGCACCTTCGAGCAAACGTACAGCCGCCTGATCGACTTGTTGGATATTGCCGCTGACTTCATCGGCGGTGCTGGCCTGTTCCTCAACTGCCGTGGCGATCTGCGCGAGGGTATCGGTGACGCTCTGCACAGCGCTGGCAATTTCGCCCAAACGCTCACCGAGACCGGTGACCGACTCGGCATCGGTTTGCGCCTGGCCGCAGGCGGCTTCCATCAAACTCACGGCTTCGTTGACCGTGGCGCGCAGGCTGTCGACCGTACCGGCGATCTGCGCGGTTGACGACTGTGTGCGCTGCGACAGGCTGCGCACTTCATCGGCGACCACGGCGAATCCGCGACCCTGTTCACCGGCGCGTGCCGCTTCGATGGCCGCGTTGAGCGCCAGCAGGTTGGTCTGCTCGGCGACGCCGCGAATGGTGTCGACCACCAGTTGAATCTGCTGGCCTTGCTCGCTGACCCGGCCCAATGCCGCTGCGGTCTCGTTCAAGCGCTGATTGAGTTGTTGAATACTCGCCGTGGTGCGCTGGCTGTCGCGGCTGCTGTCGGCGGCGATGCGCCGGGTGTGCTGAGCGCTGCCGGAAGCCTGTTCGCAACTCTGCGCGACGCCTTGCGAGGTCGCGGCCAGTTGCGTGGCGGCTGCGGCGATCTGGCTGATCTGCAACTGCTGCGCCTCGACTTCGTTGAGGGCGCCGCTGGAATGCTCGTTGAGGCTGCGCACGGCGTTGCTCAGTTGCGAGGTCTCGTGATCGACGCCAAGCATGCTGCTGCGCAGTTGCACCACGGCAACGTTGAGCGCGGTGCTGATCGCTGCCAGTTCATCGCGGCCCACCACCGGCACTTGCAGGCTGAGATTGCCGTCACGCAATGCTTCGGCGAGCACGGTAATGCCGCTGGCGCTGCGGCGGATGGACGCTTGCAGGCAGATGAACAAGTACAACGCGGCGAGCAGCAGGCAGCCGAAGATCGCCGCGACGATGATGAACTGACGGATCGCCGAGCTGTGGTAGGCGTCGAGCCGCTGATCCAGCGACACCAGCGATTGCTGGCGCAGGGCGGCTAGGTCGGTCAGCAATGCGTCGAGGCTGCGTTCGAAGTCTTCCGGTTTGAGATTGATGCTGCCGCCGAACACACCGTCATCCAGCACTTTCAGGCCCGCATCCAGACGGTTGAGGCTGTCGTGGTATTGGCTGGCCCAGCTCTGCTGGTCTTTCGGCAGGCGAGCTTCGAGCAGCGTGGCGGTTTTGACCAGTTGCTCGCGGGCATCGCCGATACGGCTGCGCAGGTCGCGCAACTGCAAACGGCTCTGCAGGGTGAATTGGCCGGAGACCACCGAGGCCTGGCCGACCGCAGCGAGGCGTCCGACCCGTTCGATAAGGTCTGGCGCGTGCTGGGTGGAAATCTGCGTCAACAGATAGGTTTCCAGCCACGGTGCGAGGGTCAGGCGATTGTCCATGACGATCTGCTCGCGCAAGGCTTGCAGCGCGCTGAGGGCGTTGGTGAAACGGTCGTAACCGTCCGGCCACCAACCGACGCTGCTGAGGCTTTTCGAGTCCAGGCCGTTGAGTGAGGTTTGCAGCGCCTGATAGCGGCTGAGGATTTCGCCTTCGGCACCTTCGTTTTTCAGCGCAGTCCCCAAATCTGCGGTGGCTTGCAGCACCGCCGGTTGCACCGCGTCGAACGCGCCCATGGCGGCGAGGGTGGCCGGTGTCGGTTGGCGATTGGTTTCGGTGGCACGCCAGCGGGCGGCGCGATCACGCTGGGCAGCGAGCAGGTTGTCCAGCGCATCGAGGCTGAGCAGCTGACGCACGCCGGCACGTTCGCCGGAAATCAGATTGAGCTTGTCGCGATAGTCCTGGCCGATCATCAACAGGCTGCCGGCCAATGGCAGGATAAACAGCAGAAACAACAGCTGGAATTTACGTGCGAAACCAAACCGCCCGAGCAATTTGATCCCCGGTGAAAGGAAAGCCTGCATGCCCCATGACTCCTCTGGACACCACGCACCATCGGCGTGCATCGCCGTCGAAAGACGTTGATGTCGTGCCCTGCTAAAAGGCCTCGAAAGTTCACTCTCGCCCGCTCTGTAGGCCGACTCTGTAGCGAAACTTCCCATTGTCGATGCCCTTTGTAAGGGCGCCGCGTTCAAGGGATGTAACAAGGCAAGATTCAGACCATGGCGTTGCGCTATCACCTAAACCCCATCCCCCCTCTGTAGGAGCTGCCGAAGGCTGCGATCTTTTGATCTGTTCTTTAGAGGCAAGATCAAAAGATCGCAGCCTGCGGCAGCTCCTACATGATTCAGCCATTCCATTCGGTCAGTTAGTTAGCTGGCTAAGGGGATGGCGCTGACGCACCGAAAAATGGCACATTGGCGCACCTGCCTGTGTGCACCCATCTGTTGTCCGGAAACTTCCATGTCTACCAGCAACGTTCAGACCGCCGCTGCCTCGGCGCCCGCTGCTCCGCAAAGCAGCCCACTGGTGATGCGTATCATCGGCGCTGTGGCGCTGGCGCATTTGATCAACGATTTGATTCAGTCGGTGTTGCCGTCGATCTATCCGATGCTCAAGGCCAAATATGACCTGAGCTTTACTCAGGTCGGGTTGATCACATTGACCTTTCAACTCACCGCGTCACTGTTGCAGCCGTGGGTCGGTTATCACACTGACCGGCATCCGAAGCCGTGGCTGTTGCCGGTAGGCTCGATTTGCACGCTGATTGGCATCGTGATGATGTCGGTGGTCGGCAGCTTTCCGATGATTCTGCTGGCGGCGGCGCTGATCGGTATCGGTTCCTCGACCTTTCACCCCGAGGCATCGCGCATTGCGCGGCTGGCTTCCGGTGGACGCTTTGGTCTGGCGCAGTCGACGTTCCAGGTCGGCGGTAACGCCGGTTCCGCGTTCGGCCCGTTGCTGGCGGCGGCAATCATCATTCCGTTCGGTCAAGGCAACGTGGCGTGGTTTGGTCTGTTCGCAGTGTTTGCGCTGTTCGTGCTGTACCGCATCAGTCGCTGGTACGCCCATCACTTGAACCTGTTCAAGCTCAAGGCCGGCCAGGCGGCGACTCATGGGCTGTCGAAGGGCCGGGTGACGAGTGCGCTGGTGGTGCTTGGGCTGCTGGTGTTCTCCAAGTATTTCTACATGGCCAGCCTCACGAGCTATTTCACCTTCTACTTGATCGAGAAGTTCGACCTGTCGGTGGCCAGCTCGCAGTTGCACCTGTTCCTGTTTCTCGGTGCGGTGGCGGCGGGGACATTTTTCGGCGGACCGATTGGCGACAAGATCGGGCGTAAGGCGGTGATCTGGTTCTCGATCCTCGGCGTGGCGCCGTTCACCTTGCTGATGCCCCACGTCGATCTGTTCTGGACCAGTGTCCTCAGCGTGGTGATCGGCTTCATCCTCGCTTCGGCGTTCTCGGCGATTGTGGTTTATGCGCAGGAACTGGTGCCGGGCAATGTCGGGATGATTGCCGGAGTTTTCTTTGGTTTGATGTTTGGGTTTGGCGGGATTGGCGCGGCGTTGCTCGGGCATCTGGCGGATGTGCACGGGATTGAGTATGTGTATTTCCTGTGTTCGTTCCTGCCGTTGTTTGGGGTGTTGGCGATCTTTTTGCCGCGCACCAAAAAGGCCTGAGGCAACACAATTTAAACTGTAGGAGTGAGCCTGCTCGCGATGGCGGAGTGTCAGTCAGCACATCTGGAGCTGATAAAACGCTATCGCGAGCAGGCTCACTCCTACAGGGGAATGTGTTGGGCCACAAATTTCAGGCAAAAAAAAGCCGCGTATCAAACGCGGCTTTTCTTGGGTGCTGCTTTTACACGTTGAAACGGAAGTGCATCACGTCGCCGTCTTTAACGATGTAATCCTTGCCTTCCAGACGCCATTTACCGGCTTCTTTGGTGCCGGCTTCACCCTTGTACTGGATGAAGTCGTTGTAGGCGATGACTTCGGCGCGGATGAAGCCTTTCTCGAAGTCAGTGTGGATCACGCCAGCAGCTTGTGGTGCGGTGGCACCGACTTTGACGGTCCAGGCGCGGACTTCTTCGACACCGGCGGTGAAGTAGGTCTGCAAGTGCAGCATTTCGTAGCCGGCGCGGATCACGCGGTTCAGGCCAGGCTCTTCCAGGCCCAGGGCCTCGAGGAACATGTCTTTCTCTTCGCCGTCATCGAGCTCGGCGATTTCCGCTTCGATCTTGTTGCAGACCGGAACGACCATGGCGCCTTCTTCTTCGGCGATGGCGCGAACCACGTCCAGGTGCGGGTTGTTCTCGAAACCGTCTTCAGCGACGTTGGCGATGTACATGACCGGTTTGGTGGTCAGCAGGTGGAAGCCCTTGATCACTGCTTTTTCGTCAGTGCTCATGTTCTTCATCAGGCTGCGTGCAGGCTTGGCTTCGGTGAAGTGCGCGATCAGTTGCTCAAGCAGAGCTTTCTGAACGACAGCGTCCTTGTCACCGCCCTTGGCGTTGCGCGCAACTTTCTGCAGTTGCTTCTCGCAGCTGTCGAGGTCGGCGAAGATCAGTTCCAGGTCGATGATTTCGATGTCGCGTTTCGGGTCGACGCTGTTGGAAACGTGGATCACGTTTTCGTCTTCGAAGCAGCGCACGACGTGAGCGATCGCGTCGGTCTCACGGATGTTGGCGAGGAACTTGTTGCCCAGGCCTTCACCTTTCGAGGCGCCGGCAACGAGGCCTGCGATGTCGACGAATTCCATGGTGGTCGGCAGGATGCGCTTCGGATTGACGATGGCCGCCAAGGCTTCCAGACGCGGATCCGGCATCGGCACGATGCCGCTGTTCGGCTCGATGGTGCAGAAGGGGAAGTTCTCGGCCGCGATACCGGATTTGGTCAGGGCGTTGAACAGGGTGGACTTGCCGACGTTAGGCAGGCCGACGATGCCGCAATTGAATCCCATGGTGTTTCCCCTCGGATAAGAGTCAGGCCTTCTGGCTGTGCAGGTTTTTCATCGCGCGGTTCCATTCACCGGCGAGGATATCCGGCAGCACGCCGAGGGCAAAGTCGATGCTGGCATCGAGTTTTTCCTGTTCGGCGCGTGGCGCACGACCCAGGACGAAATTTGAAACCATACTGGCGACGCCCGGGTGGCCGATGCCAAGCCGCAGACGGTAGAAAGTATTCTGATTGCCCAGTTGCGCAATGATGTCGCGCAACCCGTTGTGACCGCCATGGCCGCCGCCCTGCTTGAGCTTGGCGACGCCCGGAGGCAAGTCGAGTTCGTCATGCGCCACCAGGATTTCTTCAGGCTTGATGCGGAAGAAACCGGCGAGTGCCGCCACGGCCTGGCCGCTGCGGTTCATGTAAGTGGTGGGAATCAGCAGACGAACATCCTGACCTTGGTGCGAGTAGCGCCCGGTCAGGCCGAAATATTTGCGATCGGCCACAAGATTCACATTCTGTGCGTGGGCGATGCGCTCAACAAAAAGGGCCCCTGCGTTATGCCGGGTCTGGTCGTATTCGGCGCCTGGATTTCCCAGGCCAACGATCAGTTTGATGGCAGTCACGATAGGGGCCCTTCCTTTGAGTGGTGAGTAACATCGCCGCGATCAGGGAAGGCGGCGAAAGTGGACGAAACTTGCTCATTTACCATGAATGTAAACTCCGCGTTCTCGCCCGCTTTCTCGCTACGTTCCAGTCCGCGATGTTACTTGCTCACTCAGGCGTTACAGAGTGAATTACTCTGCTGCGCCTTCTTCGGTAGCTTCTGGAGCAACACGTGGAGCGTGAACGTTGGCAACAGCCTTGTCATCGCCGTGTGCCAGAGCAACGAATTCAACGCCTTTCGGAGCTTTCAGATCCGACAGGTGAATGATCGAACCGATTTCAGCGTTAGCCAGGTCGACTTCGATGAACTCAGGCAGATCTTTCGGCAGGCAAGTTACTTCGATTTCAGCAACAACGTGCGAAATCTCGCCGCCTTTCTTCACTGGAGCAGCTTCGTTGATGAAGTGCACAGGAACGATAGCGGTCAGTTTCTGGCCAGCGACAACGCGTACGAAGTCAGCGTGCAGCACGTGGCCTTTGGCCGGGTGGCGCTGCAGAGCTTTGATGATTACGTTTTGCTTGGTGCCGCCAACGTTCAGCTCGATGATGTGGCTGTAAGCCGCTTCGTTTTCGAGCAGTTTGGCAACTTCTTTGGCCAGCATGCTGATGGATTCAGGGGCTTTTTCGCCACCGTAAACAACAGCTGGAACCAGAGCGGCGAGACGACGCAGGCGGCGGCTCGCACCTTTCCCCAGGTCGGAACGCAGTTCAGCATTCAGAGTAAAATCGTTCATTTTGTATCTCCAAAATAGCCATGACCGGGTGACGTTTGCGACCAGCGCCAAACACGGTATGGGCAAAAAAGCCCCGCCCCGACAGGAATGCCGGGGCGGGGCGCTTTTCGTCAACGAGACATTTCGAGAAGGGCAGGGCCCTTAACGGAACATCGCGCTGATCGATTCTTCATTGCTGATGCGGCGAACCGCTTCGGCAACAACCGGTGCGATATCCAGTTGACGGATACGTGCACAGGCTTGTGCTGCAGCGGACAGCGGGATGGTGTTAGTCACCACCAGCTCGTCCAGCACGGAATTTTCGATATTCTCGATGGCCCGACCCGACAGCACAGGGTGTGTGCAGTAGGCAAAGACCTTGGCTGCGCCATGCTCTTTCAGGGCCTTGGCCGCGTGGCACAGAGTGCCGGCGGTATCGACCATGTCATCGACCAGAATACAGGTACGCCCTTCGACATCACCGATGATATGCATCACTTCAGAGTGATTGGCTTTCTCACGGCGTTTGTCGATGATCCCGAGGTCCACGCCCAGGGATTTGGCAACAGCACGTGCACGCACGACGCCACCAATGTCCGGGGACACGATCATCAGGTTTTCGAAGCGCTGATCTTCAATGTCATCCACCAGAACCGGGGAGCCGTAGATGTTATCTACCGGAATATCGAAGAAGCCCTGAATCTGGTCAGCATGCAGATCAACCGTGAGAACACGGTCGATGCCGACTACGGTAAGCATGTCAGCAACGACTTTCGCGCTGATGGCCACACGTGCGGAACGCGGACGGCGATCCTGTCGGGCATAACCAAAATAAGGAATAACAGCAGTGATACGAGTAGCCGAGGAGCGGCGGAAGGCATCAGCCATCACTACCAGTTCCATCAGGTTATCGTTGGTCGGAGCGCAAGTCGGCTGAATAATGAAAACGTCTTTACCGCGAACGTTTTCATTGATCTCTGCAGTAATTTCGCCGTCGGAAAATTTGCCGACAGAGATGTCACCGAGAGGGATATGCAGCTGACGTACAACACGCCGAGCCAGATCGGGGTTAGCGTTCCCCGTAAAGACCATCATCTTGGACACGCGCAGTACCTAGAGGCTGAGGGTAACCTGGATGAGTATAGAAAATGGCAGGGGCGGCTGGATTCGAACCAACGCATGGCAGGATCAAAACCTGCTGCCTTACCGCTTGGCGACGCCCCTGTATCTGTTGCATCAAGTGCCGAGCACTTGGTTCCTTTAGAGCAGACTTTGCAGCTTGCGATGCAACATCGAAACGTTGCTTCCTTTTGCTACAAACCCTGTAAGGGTCTCTGTCAGAAGGGCCGAGACTTTATCAGCTTCAGCTTTGCTTGGGAAGCCCCCAAACACACAACTTCCAGTTCCGGTGAGTTTTGCTTCGGTAAATTTACCTAACAAATCCAATGCGTTACGTACTTCTGGGTAACGCCTTGCAACCACCGGCAAGCAGTCATTTCGACTGTTTCCCTCGGGAACGGGGCGCACTTTAATGGGCGGCGTGTTACGTGTCAACAAAGGATCGGAAAAAATTTCTGCCGTACTTACAGAGACTTGCGGTACGAGCACCAGATACCAGGGTTCTTCGGGATCGACGGGGGTGAGTTTTTCGCCCACGCCCTCGGCAAATGCCGCGTGACCACGGACGAAAACCGGTACGTCAGCGCCAAGCGTCAGGCCCAGTGCGGCCAGGCGATCTTCATCCCAGCCCAGCTGCCACAAATGATTGAGCCCGAGCAAAGTGGTCGCGGCATTCGAACTGCCGCCGCCAATGCCGCCGCCCATGGGCAGAACCTTGTCGATCCAGATGTCGATGCCGAGCGCACAAGCGGATTGTGCCTGGAGCATTTTTGCTGCGCGCACGATCAGGTTGCTGTCGTGGGGGACACCTGCGAATTCGGTATGCAACTGAATCACGCCGTCGTCGCGCACGGCAAAAGTGATCTCATCGCCGTAATCGACAAACTGAAAGAGTGTCTGCAACTCGTGATAACCGTCTTCACGGCGACCCAGAATGTGCAGCATCAGATTGAGTTTGGCCGGCGAGGGCAGGGTCAGGCGTGCAGCGGTCATGCGTTATTGCCCCAACTTGCGCGGTTGCCAGGTCTTGATCACCAGCGTCACGTCAAGGTCGGTGCCGTGCAGCTTGATCCGCTCTGGCAGCCAGTAACCATTTTGTTCGGTGTAAGCGGTGTATTCGACTGTCCAGCCATCCTGTTCCAGGTTGGCCAGACGGCTGTCGGCGTCCAGGTTCAGCCGACTTTTGCTGTCCGGCGCGGGCAGGCCACGGACCCACCAGGCCAGATTCGACACCGGCAGTTTCCAGCCCAGTTGCTCTTCAAGCAGGGCTTCCGGCGATTGCGATTCGTAGCGACCCTGGTTGGCAACTTCCAGCGACACCTTGCCCGGACGTCCGGTCAGGCGCGCCGCGCCACGACCCAGCGGGCCGGACAGGCGAATGTCGTAATAATCCTGACGCTGCAGCCAGAACAGCGTGCCGCTACCGGAATCTTTCGGTGCGCGGATGCCGATCTTGCCGTCGATCTGCCAACCGTCGAGGCCGGTCAGTTGTTGTTTGTTCGCGGCCCATTGAGCCGGACTGCCGTGGCCCTCGACCGATTCGCGAGCACCAAAACCCGCGCAACCGGCGAGCAAGGCGATGAAGCTGAAAACAATAACGTGGCGCAAAAACATGGGTTAAAGAGTCTCGGATCCGGTCAGGCGCTTGATGGTGCTGCGCAGAATGGTGCTGTCGGGCTGATCCTTGAGGAATTTGCCCCAGACTTGTTTGGCTTCGCGCTGGTTGCCCTTCACCCACAATACTTCGCCCAGATGCGCGGCGACTTCGTGGTCAGGGAAACGCTCCAGCGCCTGACGCAGATACTTCTCGGCGTCGTCCAGATTGCCCAGGCGGAAGTTCACCCAGCCGAGGCTGTCGAGTACTGCCGGGTCTTCCGGATTGATCTGGTGTGCCTGTTCGATCAGTGCCTTGGCTTCCGCGTAGCGAGTCGTACGGTCAGACAGGGTGTAACCCAAAGCGTTCAGCGCCATGGCGTTGTCGGGATCACGCTTGATGATCAGGCGCAGGTCTTTTTCCATCTGCGCCAGGTCATTGCGTTTTTCCGCGAGCATGGCACGGGTGTAGAGCAGATTCAGATCGTCCGGGTATTGCAGCAAGGCTTGCTGCAAGGTTTTCCAGGCCTTGTCGTCCTGTTTGTTGGCCGACAGGGTTTCCGATTCGATCAGGTACAGCTGGATCGCGTAATCAGGTTGTGCGTCGCGCTCGGCCGCCAGTTTGCTTTGTGCTTCGGCGGTTTTGCCGTTGTTCATCAGAATGTCGGCCTGACGCAATTGCGCGGGCAGATAATCATTGCCTGGACCGACCTGGGCGTATTCGATCAATGCGCCTTGCGGGTCGTTGCGCTCTTCGGCAATGCGCCCGAGGTTGAGGTGCGCCGAATCAACGTGGCTTTCACGGGCGATCAGGTCTTCCAGATAGCCTTTGGCCTCGTCCCACGCTTTAGCTTCCAGGCAGACCAGCGCCAGCGAGTAGCGCAGTTCGTCGTCTTCCGGGTATTGCTGAACGAGGCTGGAGAACTCGGCCTTGGCGTCGTCCATCCGTTCCTGTTCGACCAGCGTGCGCGCATAAGTCAGGCGCAGGCGTTTGTCGTCCGGGTACTTCTTGATGCTTTTTTGCAGCAGCGGCAGTGCTTCGTCACCACGGTTCATGGTTTGCAGCAGGCGTGCACGCAGCAGAATCGGGGCGATTTCGCCGTCTTCCGGTGGATTGTCTTCGAGCAGGGTCAGCGCCGCTTTGTTGTCGCCGTCCTGCTGCAGCAACAAGGCCTTGCCGAAAATCAGCTGGCTGTTGTTCGGGTGGCGTTGCAATAAACGGTCGAAACTTTTCATCAGACCGTTGCGGGTTTCCTGATCGGTGTCGGCGGCCGACAGCGCGAGGAAATCGAAATGGGTGTCGCCCTTGCCCTGCAGGACTTTCTCCATGTAGACCATCGAGTCGTCGTAACGCCCGGCGCGGGCCAGTTGCACGGCGGCGGCGCGTTGCGCTTCGAGATCGTCAGGGGCATTTTTTGCCCAGATCAGTGCGGTATCCAGAGCGGGCTGATCCGCGCCGAGGTATTCGGCGATACGGAACGCGCGCTCGGAAACGCCAGGATCCTGGGTATTGATCGCCTGGGTCACGTAGTTATCCAGGGCAATGTCGAAACGATTGCGCTGGCCAGCGAGTTCGGCGCTCAGCAGGCTGAACACGGTTTCTTCGCTGAACGAGCTGTAAACCTTGGGCTTTTCAGGCGCGGGCGTGGTGTCTTCGACCGGTGAGGCACCGTCCTGCGAAACGGGGGCCATGGCCTGGCAGCCGCTGAGGAAGACAAAAGCAAGGAGCAACGCGGAAGATCTATTCATATAGGAAGAGGACGACTAACCTGCGGTCGGATCATCATGACACAAGCCTTCGGCCAAACATAACCGAGTCTCAATTGTGCCCATTATAGGGGCTGACGATTGGGACAATAGTCAGCGGTAGTTGTTCTGAATCTGACGAAGGTGGACAATTGCCGGCTTCACGTCACCATCAGCGACCTTGAATGGCCTTCCTTGCACTTGGTATTAACCACAAGACTGCTTCAGTAGACGTCCGCGAGCGCGTGGCCTTTACCCCTGAGCAGCTGGTTGAGGCCCTGCAGCAGCTCTGCCGACTCACCGACAGCCGCGAAGCTGCGATCCTCTCCACCTGCAATCGCAGTGAGCTTTATATAGAACAGGATCAGCTTTCTGCGGATATCGTGCTGCGCTGGCTGGCCGACTATCACCATTTAAGCCTCGATGAGCTGCGCGCGAGTGCTTATGTGCACGAAGATGATGCGGCAGTTCGTCACATGATGCGCGTCGCCTCTGGGCTCGATTCGCTGGTGCTGGGCGAACCGCAGATTCTCGGCCAGATGAAATCGGCCTATGCCGTGGCCCGCGAGGCCGGCACCATCGGGCCGTTGCTCGGGCGACTGTTTCAAGCGACGTTCAATGCCGCCAAGCAGGTACGCACCGACACCGCCATCGGCGAAAACCCGGTGTCCGTGGCATTCGCGGCGGTCAGCCTGGCCAAACAGATTTTCAGCGATCTGCAACGCAGCCAGGCCTTGCTGATCGGCGCTGGCGAGACCATCACCCTGGTTGCCCGCCATCTGCATGAGCTGGGGGTCAAGCGCATCGTCGTCGCCAACCGTACGCTCGAGCGCGCCAGTTTGCTGGCTGAACAGTTCGGTGCCCACGCGGTGTTGCTGTCGGACATCCCGGCAGAGCTGGTGCGCAGCGACATCGTCATCAGTTCGACCGCCAGTCAGTTGCCGATTCTGGGCAAGGGCGCGGTCGAGAGCGCACTGAAGTTGCGCAAGCACAAACCGATCTTCATGGTTGATATTGCCGTTCCCCGGGATATCGAACCGGAAGTCGGCGAGTTGGACGACGTTTACCTCTATAGCGTCGACGATCTCCACGAAGTGGTCGCCGAAAACCTCAAGAGCCGACAGGGCGCGGCGCAAGCGGCCGAAGAAATGGTCTCGGTCGGCGCCGACGATTTCATGGTGCGCCTGCGCGAACTGGCGGCGGTCGACGTGCTCAAGGCTTATCGTCAACAGAGCGAACGCCTGCGTGACGAAGAACTGCAAAAGGCCCTGCGTCTGCTGGCCAACGGCGGCAATGCCGAAGACGTGCTCGGGCAACTGGCCCGTGGCCTGACCAATAAACTCTTGCATGCACCCAGCGTGCAATTGAAAAAGCTTTCTGCCGAAGGCCGCCTCGATGCGCTGGCCATGGCCCAGGAACTCTTTGCCCTCGAGGGCTCACCGGATAGCTTTTCGGATAAAAAACCGCAATGAAAGCGTCACTGCACAATAAGCTGGACACCCTCCAGGATCGTTTCGAGGAACTGACCGCGCTGCTCGGCGACGGCGAAATCATTGCCGATCAGGCCAAATTCCGCGCCTATTCCAAGGAATACGCCGAACTCGAGCCGGTCGTCCACGCCTATCAAAAGCTGCTCAGCGTACAAAGCGATCTTGAAGGCGCGCAGGCGCTGCTCAAGGACAGCGACCCGGACATGCGCGAAATGGCCGTGGAAGAAGTTCGTGAAGCCAAGGAACTGCTGGTCACGCTGGAATCCGACCTGCAACGCATGTTGCTGCCCAAGGATCCGAATGACGGCCGCAACGTATTCCTCGAAATCCGCGCCGGCACCGGTGGCGACGAGGCGGCGATCTTCTCCGGCGACTTGTTCCGCATGTACTCGCGTTATGCCGAACGTCGCGGCTGGCGCGTAGAGATTCTCTCGGAGAACGAGGGCGAACACGGCGGCTATAAAGAAGTCATCGCCCGCATCGAAGGCGATAACGTTTACGGCAAGCTGAAATTCGAATCCGGCGCGCATCGCGTACAGCGCGTACCCGCCACCGAATCCCAGGGCCGCATTCATACTTCGGCCTGCACCGTGGCTGTGTTGCCCGAGCCGGACGAGCGCGAAGCCATCGAGATCAACCCGGCGGATTTGCGCGTCGACACGTTCCGCTCCTCTGGGGCCGGTGGTCAGCACGTCAACACCACCGACTCGGCGATCCGCATCACACACATACCGACCGGCACCGTCGTCGAGTGTCAGGAAGAACGTTCCCAGCACAAGAACCGTGCCCGTGCGATGGCCTGGCTGTCGGCCAAACTCAACGATCAGCAAACCGCCGCGGCAGCCAATGCGATTGCCAGCGAGCGTAAATTGCTGGTCGGTTCCGGCGACCGTTCCGAGCGCATCCGGACGTACAACTTTGCCCAGGGCCGGGTCACTGACCACCGTGTCAACCTGACCCTGTACTCCCTTGATGAAATTCTCGCCGGTGGCGTTGAAGCGGTAATCGAGCCGTTGCTGGCCGAATACCAGGCTGACCAACTCGCAGCGATAGGTGAATAAATGACCATCATTGCCAGCCTGTTGCGCGCCGCCGAACTGCCGGATTCACCGACTGCGCGTCTGGATGCCGAACTGCTCCTCGCCGCCGCGTTGGGCAAGTCGCGCAGCTTTCTGCACACCTGGCCCGAGCGCATCGTGCCGAGTGAAGCGGCGCTGACCTTTGCCGAGTACCTGCAACGCCGTCGTGGCGGCGAGCCGGTGGCCTACATTCTCGGTCAGCAAGGTTTCTGGAAACTCGATCTGGAAGTCGCCCCGCACACGCTGATCCCGCGACCGGACACTGAGCTACTGGTGGAAGCCGCGCTGGAATTGCTGCCCGCGACCCCGGCCAAAGTGCTCGACCTCGGCACCGGTAGCGGCGCGATTGCGCTGGCCCTGGCCAGTGAGCGCCCGGCGTGGAAAGTCACCGCCGTGGACCGCGTACTTGAAGCCGTGGCCCTGGCTGAACGCAATCGCCAACGCCTGCACTTGAACAACGCCACAGTGCTGAGCAGCCATTGGTTCAGTGCCCTCGAAGGCCAGCGTTTTCAACTGATCATCAGCAACCCGCCATACATTGCCGCCGCCGATCCGCATCTGGTCGAAGGTGATGTGCGCTTCGAGCCCGCCAGTGCACTGGTGGCCGGTGAGGATGGACTCGACGATCTGCGTCTGATCGTCGCGCAGGCGCCGGAGCATCTGGAGGCCGCTGGCTGGCTGATGCTCGAACACGGCTATGATCAAGCCGAGGCCGTGCGCGATCTGCTGCTGACCCGCGGTTTCGAAGAAGTCCACAGCCGTACCGATCTGGGCGGCCATCAACGGATCAGCCTGGGGCGCCTGCCGTGCTGAATGATCAGGAATTGCTGCGCTACAGCCGGCAGATTCTGCTGCAACACATCGACATCGATGGTCAGTTGAAGCTCAAGGACAGTCGGGTGTTGATTGTCGGCCTCGGCGGTCTCGGTGCGCCGGTTGCCCTGTATCTGGCGGCGGCGGGAGTGGGTGAGCTGCATCTGGCGGATTTCGACACGGTCGATCTGACCAACCTGCAACGCCAGATCATCCACGACACCGACAGCGTCGGCATGAGCAAGGTCGACTCGGCGCTCAAGCGTCTGGGGGCGATCAATCCCGAGATCAACCTGGTCGCTTATCGTCAGGCGCTGGACGAGGACTCCCTCGCCGCTGCCGTGACGGCGGTCGATCTGGTGCTCGACTGTTCCGATAACTTTTCCACGCGCGAAGCGGTCAACGCGGCGTGCGTGGCCGCTGGTAAACCCTTGGTCAGCGGCGCGGCTATTCGCCTTGAAGGGCAACTCTCGGTGTTTGACCCGCGTCGTCCCGAGAGCCCGTGCTATCACTGCTTGTACGGGCACGGCAGCGAAGCCGAACTGACCTGCAGCGAAGCGGGGGTGGTCGGGCCGCTGGTTGGCCTGGTCGGCAGTCTGCAGGCGCTTGAGGCGTTGAAAGTGCTGGTCGGCTTCGGTGAGCCACTGGTCGGCCGCTTATTGTTGATCGATGCCTTGGGCTCGCGCTTCCGTGAGTTGCGCGTCAAGCGCGATCCGGGTTGCAGCGTTTGCGGATCGCGCCATGCGTGAAGCGCCGATCGCCGTGTTCGATTCCGGTGTCGGCGGTTTGTCGGTATTGGCGGAGATCCAGCGCTTGCTGCCCAACGAGTCGCTGCTTTATGTCGCCGATTGCGGACACATTCCCTACGGCGAGAAAACCCCGGAGTTCATTCGCCAGCGTTGCAGCGTGATGGCCGGTTTTTTCCGTGAGCGGGGCGCCAAGGCGTTGGTCATAGCGTGCAATACCGCGACCGTTGCCGGTGTCGCCGATCTACGTCGTGATTTTCCCGACTGGCCGCTTGTCGGCATGGAGCCTGCGGTCAAACCTGCGGCAGCTGCGACGCGCAGTGGTGTGGTCGGCGTGCTCGCCACCACCGGTACGTTGCAGAGCGCCAAGTTCGCCGCGCTGCTTGATCGCTTTGCCACCGACGTGCGCGTGATCACCCAGCCGTGCCCCGGTCTGGTCGAGTTGATTGAGAGTGGCGATCTGCACAGCGCCGAGTTGCGCCAGTTGCTGCAGGGTTATGTCGATCCGCTGCTGGCCAGCGGTTGCGACACGATCATTCTTGGCTGCACGCACTATCCCTTCCTCAAGCCGCTGCTCAAGTCGATGATCCCCGAGGACATCAGCCTGATCGATACCGGTGCCGCTGTCGCGCGGCAACTTCAGCGGCTCTTGGCGGAGCGCGATTTGCTCGCTGTCGGCCCGAACCGGCCGGTCAGATTCTGGACCAGCGCCGACCCTGAGTACTTCAAAAACATCCTGCCGCTGTTGGGGCAGGACGCGGGCGAAGTGCAAAACTTCGGCTTGTAAAAAAACTGTGAAATAACTAAAAAATCGGCTGAACTTCTCAGCAGGCGCTAGCTTCTATAGCGAAGAGTTATCTAGAAAACCAAACGATCGTTCCGGAAAAGGAAGTTTCAACGTGAAGCGACTATTCTGCTTGGCCGCGATTGCGGCCGCACTGATGGGGCAAAGTATTACCGCACAAGCCGCCGGCGTTGAATTCGCCGTCGGTGCTACCAGCGATTCGACCATGACTTATCGCCTGGGCATGAATTTCGACTGGGACAAGAGCTGGCTGCAGAGCGACGTCGGCCGTCTGACCGGTTACTGGAGCGGCGCCTACACCTACTGGGAAGGTGACAAGACCTCCAGCAACAACAGTCTGTCGTTCTCGCCGGTATTCGTTTACGAGTTTGCCGGCCAGTCGGTCAAACCGTATGTTGAAGCGGGGATTGGTGTGGCGGCGTTCTCCAACACCAAATATGAATCGAACAATCTAGGCGGCTCTTTCCAGTTCGAAGACCGTTTCGGTTTTGGTCTACGATTCAATGGCGGACATGAGGTCGGGATTCGTGCAACGCACTATTCCAACGCCGGCCTGGCCAGCGACAACGACGGGGTAGAAAGCTACTCGTTGCATTACACGATGCCGTTGTAAGCAAGATCAAAAGATCGCAGCCTGCGGCAGCTCCTACAGGGGAATGCATTTCTTCTGTAGGAGCTGCCGCAGGCTGCGATCTTTTGTTTTTAATCAGCGATATGCCGTGGCAATGCCCTGGCGTTCTTCGATGCATTCCGGTGCGCCCATTTCGAACTCGCGGCAGATCAGCGGGCGTTTCTCGTAAATCGTGCACATCATCGTGTCGCGATCCAGCGCCGCACACCAGCCGTCGTCCAGACGCAGCATGACTTCGCCGCCCCACTCATCGGTATCGATAAAACGATCAGGCACGCCCGTGTCGGTGATCAGCATCACTTCGAGCTGGCAGCAGCAGGCTGCGCACGTCGAACAGGTCACCGCCGGTTCGGCGATTTGTTGGTGGGGGATGGTCTTCATGGCCGGCAGTGTAAGGCAGTGATAGCCGTGTGTGTGAATGCTCTGACAGACGCTCACTGGCCCAGACGTCGAGCCATAAGATGGAGCAGCGGAAACAGCAGCGCCCAGAGCAGGCCGATACCGATCAGGGTAGGCAGTTCACCGTAGGGAAATTGCACCCCGGCCAGGCGTCCGCCACCGTAATAAGACAAGGCACCGCCGCCGGCACCGAGCACGCTGGCCAGCCACCAGGGCCGGGCGCTCCACGCCAGACAATGGCGCAACGTGGTGGCAAGCAACGCCCACAGCAACATCAGCCACAACGGAATCAGCGGCGATTGATCCTGAAATTCGAACACGCCGGTTGCGCGCAAGACGCTGTCCACCGCAGTGCCGACAATCACCACGCTCAGCATCAACCGGCCCTCGGCTGCCCAACTGCTGATCCAGCGCAGATGGATCACCAGCACCACCAACGCCAATAGCAGCCACAGGCTGTTGCCGCCAATCACACAGGCCAGCCAGCCGATCTGGAACAACACGGCATTGGCGATCCGCTCAAGCATCGAAGCGTCCGAGCAGCGGCGCCGGCATCGCCGCCGGTTTGGCCAGCAGCAATTGCGCCGTGCCGATGGTGCGCTCCAGAAAACCACCCTCGCAGTAGCACAGGTAAAACTCCCACAGCCGCAGGAAATAATCGTCATAGCCCAGCTCGCTCAAGCGACCGTGAGCACGGCGAAAATTCTCGTGCCACAGGCGCAGGGTCTTGGCGTAATGCAAGCCGAAATCTTCCATGTGCAGCAGGTTCATGTCGGTGTCACGGCTGACGATTTCGAGCATCTTCTGCACGCAGGGCAGGGCACCGCCGGGGAAGATGTAGCGCTGGATGAAATCGACGCCACGCTTGGCCTGTTCATAGCGCTGCTCGCGAATGGTGATCGCCTGGATCAGCATCAGGCCGTTACTCTTGAGCAGGTGCGCGCATTGTTTGAAGTAGGTCGGCAGGAAGCGGTGGCCGACCGCTTCGATCATCTCGATCGACACCAGTTTGTCGTACTCGCCGGTGAGGTCACGGTAGTCCTTGAGCAGCAGCGTCACTCGATCCTGCAAGCCCAGTTGTTCGATACGCCGGGCGGTGAAGGCGAATTGCTCTTTCGACAGCGTGGTGGTGGTCACGCGACAGCCGTAATGCTGCGCCGCGTACAACGCCATGCTGCCCCAGCCGGTGCCGATTTCCAGCAGGTGGTCTTCGGGCTTGAGCGCGAGCTTCTGGCAGATCCGCTCGAGTTTGTTCAGTTGCGCCTGTTCCAGAGTGTCCTCGGGGGTGAGGAACTGCGCGGCGGAATACATCATGGTCGGGTCGAGAAATTGCTCGAACAGATCGTTGCCAAGGTCGTAGTGCGCGGCGATGTTTTTCTGTGAACCCTTGCGGGTGTTGCGGTTGAGCCAGTGCAAGCCTTGCACCAGCGGCCGGCCGAGACGGGCCAGGCCGCCCTCCATCGCATCAAGCACGTCGAGGTTGCTGACGAACACCCGCACCACGGCGGTCAGATCGGGTGAGCTCCAGTAACCGTGGATAAATGCCTCGCCCGCGCCGATCGAGCCGTTGCTGGCGACCATGCCCCAGGCGGCCGGATCGAGCACATGGATCTCGCCCAGCAAGGGACTGCCCTTGGTGCCGAACAGCATCTGCTCTCCGTCCTCGACCACCAGCAACTGGCCGTGTTTGAGCTGAGCCATTTGCCGCAATACGCCACGACGCAGCAGCGATCCGCTCAGACCATTGGTGCTTCGTCGGCTGACCGACAGACTAGAGGATTTCATGGCGGTGCTCCCTGGGAGGCGCGGTAGCGGTTTTAAAGCTGCCGTCGGCAGCCTGATGAGCAAAGATCGGTGCGCGTTTGATCAGCAGTCGCACGGCTTGCCAGTAAATCGCCAGAGCGGTTTTCGCGGTCATCCACGGAAAGCGTCGCAAGTAACGATGCAGGCTGTGCCGGTCGAGCGTTTCGCGTTGCAGATTGAGGGTGGCGTCGAACAGCTTTTCTTCGCCCTGCCAGTCGGCCATGTGCACGCCGAGGGTTTGCGCGGCGGGGCTGAAGCTCATGCGGTATTCGAGATCGCGCGGCAGGAACGGCGAGACGTGAAACGCCTTGGCCACCGCGAAATGTTGATGGTGTTGATGGCGACCCGCCGGGAGCACGTAGTGATAGCGCTCGCGCCACGGCGTATTGGTGACTTCACAGACAATCGCCGCCAGTTGCCCATCGGCTTCGTGGCAATAAAAGAAACTCACCGGATTGAACGCCAGGCCCCAACTGCGCGGTTGCGTCAGCAGGCACACCGAGCCCTGTGGCTCATGACCGATGGCAAGACCGACCTGCTGGCGAACCGCATCGATCAGGCGCATGCCGGTAGCGGTAAAGACTTTGAGGTAGTCGGTCTCGCGAAATGAAAACGGCGCAAAACGGCTGCGGCTGGCCAATGGCGACAGACCGAGGACCGCGTCCTGTTCGGTCAGGTCGAGGTACAGCAAACCGATCCGGTAGCGAAACTCATGTCGGCGCGGCGAGAAGCGCCGATGGCCGATCCAGCCGCTGTACAGGGCGCTGTTCATAAGGTTTCCCCGAACGCCGCCGCCACGCGCAATGCGCTGACCACGCCGTCTTCATGAAAACCGTTGGCCCAGTAGGCGCCGCAATAATGCGTGTTGTGCACGCCGTCCAGTTCGCTCCAGCGGTTCTGCGCCGCGACGGCGGCAAGGCTGAATTGCGGATGGGCGTAGGTGTATTTGGCAAGCACTTTGAACGGGCTGATACCGGCGCTCTGATTGAGGCTGACGCAGAATGTGGTGTCGCTCTCGATCCCTTGCAAGATGTTCATGTCATAGGTGACGGCCGCATGCGTATGACCCGCACCGTTCAAGCGAAAATTCCAGCTCGCCCATGCCAGTTTGCGACTGGGCAGCAGCCGCGTATCGGTGTGCAACACCACTTCGTTGTCGGCGTAGGGCAGGGCACCGAGGATCGCCTGTTCGGCGTCGCTCGGGCTGGCGAGCAGTTCCAGGGCCTGATCGCTGTGACAGGCGAACACCACTTTGTCGAAATGCTCGATGCCGGCCTGGCTGTGGATAACCACGCTGTGTTCATCGCGATCGACGCGAGTCACCGGGCAGTTCAGGCGGATCTTGTCCTTGAACGTTGCCGTCAGCGGCGCAATGTAGGCGCTGGAGCCGCCTTCGATGACCTGCCATTGCGGGCGATCACTGACGGAAAGCAGGCCATGATTCTTGAAAAAACGCACAAAGAACTGCAGCGGAAAATTGAGCATCTCAGCCATCGGCATCGACCAGATCGCCGCCCCCATCGGCACGATGTAATGCAGGATGAAGCGCTCGCCGTAGCCGCCGGCCTTGAGGTAATCGTCGAGGGTCATGTCGGCGGCGATGCGCAGTTCGACGAGGTCGCGCTGGGCTTCTTTATTGAAGCGCAGAATGTCCCGCAACATCCCCCAGAATCCTGGCGACAGCAGATTGCGGCGTTGGGCGAACAGGCTGTTGAGGTTGTTGCCGTTGTATTCCAGGCCGGTGTCCGGATCGCTCACCGAAAAGCTCATTTCGGTCGGCTTGAAGCGCACGCCGATCTGGTCCAACAGGCGAATGAAGTTCGGGTAGGTCCAGTCGTTGAACACGATAAACCCGGTGTCTATCGCGTATTGGCGATCTTCGGCGGTGACTTGCACCGTGTGCGTGTGGCCGCCGACCCAATCGCTGGCCTCGAACACCGTGACGTCATGTCGGCGATTGAGCAGGTAAGCGCAGGTCAGCCCGGCGATCCCGCTACCGACGATGGCGATTTTCATGCCGGATCCCGCAGTGGCGGAGGTTTGCGCACCATGCGTTTGCCGATCATCAATTGCACACGGGCAGGCAGTTTCGACAACGGCCACAGCGCCGCCATGAACAACGCTGGGAAAGCGATTTCCAACGGCCGGTCCTTGAGTTTGGCAAAGATGTGCCGCGCGGCTTTATCCACAGGCCAGCTCAGCGGCATCGGAAAATCATTCTTGGCGGTCAGCGGTGTTTCGACGAAGCCCGGGCTGATCACGGTGACTTCAATGCCCTCGTCGGCGAGATCAATGCGCAACGATTCGAACAGATAACGCAGTCCGGCCTTCGATGCACCGTAGGCTTCGGCCCGAGGCAGTGGCAGGTAAGTGACCGAACTGGCCATCCCGACCAGATGCGGCGCCGTACCTTTGCGCAACAACGGCAGGGCGGCTTCGATGCAGTAGCTGCTGGCAAGCAGGTTGGTGCGCACCACGTGTTCAACGATGGAGGAATCGAATTGCCGGGCATCGACATATTCACAGGTGCCGGCATTGAGGATCACCGAGTCCAGCGAACCCCAATCCTCGGCAATCTGCTGGCCGATTTCGCGCACGGTCTGGCTGTTGGTCAAATCCCCCGGCACCACCAGGACTTGCCCCGGATAACGCTGCGACAGCACTTTGAGCGGAGCGATCTGGCGTGAACTGACGGCCAGATGTGCGCCGGTTTTCAGGATCTCTTCAGCCAGGGCTGCACCGATGCCACTGCTGGCACCGGTCAGCCAATAGCGCCGTTGAGGTGTACGACTCATCCCATTCTCCTTTTTAGCCAGGCGATGACCCGGCCCAATACGGGTAAATGTTCATACAACAGCGCCCCGGCATCGAAGTAGTCCCGGTGGCGATAAACCTTGTCGCGCCAAAGCAGGTGCGAGCAGCCTGCGACGCGTATTTCTCGGCCACTGGCCAGGCGCGGGTGGCGGTAACTCATGACCCAGCGCAGGTAACCTTCACCCTCGCCGATCTGGTCAAAACCGTGAAAATCGAAACGCAGCTCGCTGACGTTGGCGTACAGCTCGCCGAAGTAGTCACGCAGTTGCGCCAGCCCTTGAACTTCGTGCAGCGGGTCGGTGAAGTGAATGTCATTGCTGTACAACTCGCCCAGACGTTGCAGGTTGTCTTTGTTCAACGCTGAAAATTGCCGGGCGAAGTTGCGCAGGAATTCACTCATGATCAACTCCGGCCGGTTGGCGGGAGGGCAGGTTCTTGAACGCAGTCAGCGCGCGTTCCCGCGAAGCGCTGAGGTTGACGATCGGCGCGGGATAATCCGCCACGCCGAACAAGCCGCCGGCGCTGGCCGGGTTGTGTACTTGTTTTTTATCGAGGTCGGCCAGTTCCGGCAGCCAGTGCTTGATGAACAGGCCTTCGCTGTCGAATTTTTCCGACTGGCTCAACGGATTGAAAATACGGAAGTACGGCGCCGAGTCGGTGCCGGTCGACGAGCTCCATTGCCAGCCGCCGTTGTTCGCCGCCAGATCACCATCGATCAAATGCCGCATGAAAAAGCGTTCGCCTTCACGCCAGTCGATCAGCAGGTTCTTGGTCAGGAACATCGCCACGACCATGCGCAGGCGATTGTGCATCCACCCGGTTTCGAGCAATTGGCGCATCGCCGCATCAATGATCGGCAGGCCAGTGCGCGCCTCTTGCCACGCTGCCAGATCCTCGGGCGCATCACGCCAGGCCAGCGCTTCGGTTTCCGGACGGAATGCGCGGTGGCGCGAGACCCGTGGATAGCCGACCAGAATGTGTTTATAGAACTCGCGCCACAGCAGTTCGTTGATCCAGGTGACCGCGCCGACCTTGCCGCTTTCGAACTCACCCTGATTGCTTTGCAGAGCGGCGTGCAGGCATTGGCGCGGCGAGATCACGCCCGCTGCGAGGTAAGCCGAAAGCTGACTGGTGCCGGGTTTGGCCGGGAAGTCGCGTTCGTTTTTGTAATAGTCGATCTGCGCGTCGGCGAAGGTGTCGAGGCGCCGCCGGGCTTCCTGTTCGCCCGCTGGCCACAAAGCGCGCAGCGACTCGTTCGGTGTGGCGAAGCCTTTGACCGCTGCCGGGACGGGATCGCTGGCGATGGTTAAAGGCGATTGTTTCCCCGGTGTTTTCACCAGCGTTGGCATCGAGCGATGCAGGCGTTCGTAGCAGACCTTGCGGAACTGGCTAAACACCTGAAAGTAGGTGCCGGTCTTGGTCAGCACGGTGCCGGGCTTGAACAATAATTGGTCGAGGTGGCTGTGAAATTCGATGCCCTCGGCCCGCAATGCCTCGGCCACTGCGGCATCGCGACGACTTTCATGGACGCCGTATTCTTCGTTGACGTGCACCGCCCCGATGTTCAGTTGTCGACAGAGTTTGAGCAGCTCTGCCGGCGCCTGATCCCAATGGGCAGCGGTACGAATCAGCAACGGAATGTGCAATTGGCCGAGACTGTTGCTCAGCTCTGTCAGGTTGCGCAGCCAGAAGTCGACCTTGCACGGGGCGTCGTCATGCTCAAGCCATTGCTGGGGGCTCAACAGATACACGGCGACCGTCGGGCCGCGTGCTGCGGCAGCCGCAAGGGCGGTGTTGTCGTGTTGGCGCAAGTCGCTGCGCAGCCAGATCAATTGCATATCGGTATTCGCCGCGTCCATTAAATCAGCCCATGCTGAACAAGTGCCTGGTGCGCAGAAAGCGCGTCTTCAGCCAGGTACAAATCAGCTATCTCACAAGTTCTTACGGACAACTCGGCATGGTGGATGCACACCGTTGGTCCGACGATTATTTTTGGGCAACCGACGCCAGCCAAAAGTTTTGGCAACTGCCCCAGCTGCATGGCTTTACTGGAATACAGCAGTACGCCCCGCGCTTGCAGATGTTCGATCGCCAGTGCCAGCTCTCCGGCCGGCAATGGCCAGTCAAACACTTGTACCGGGCAATCGGCGCTGCTGATCAGCCACGCGCACAGCCACAGGTGAGGTTCCAGTGGCAGGTCGGAATGATTGATCAGCAGCAGAGGCGCGGCGTGCAATTGACGGTTGTTATGGTAGATGCGTGCGCCGAATTTGCTGCGTAACCATGAATAAAAAAACACTTGTTCCATCTGCGCGCCGAACTGGCCCTGCCAGCGCTGTTCGAGTTCGGCCAGCAGTGGCAGCAGCAATTGCTCGCACAGGGTGCGCGGCGGGTAGAGCGCCATGGCTTGATTGACGCTGTCGTCGAGGGCGCGCTCGTCGAGTTGCATAACGGCCGCCAGCAGGGTCTGTTGCAAGCGTTGCCAGTCGTTTTCCACCGGCTCACTGAAGGCCTGCGCCGTGTCGAGCAGTGGCTTGACCTGACTGACCGCGACACCGCGATTGAGCCAGGTGAGGATGGTCAGGATGCGTTGCACATGTTCGGCCGAATACAGCCGATGCCCCTTTGGTGTGCGCTGGGGGATGACCAGGCCGTAACGGCGCTCCCATGCACGCAGGGTGATCGCATTGACGCCGGTCTGGCGCGCCACTTCGCGAATCGGCAGCCAGCCTTCGTCGAGGGCTTTCTTGAAATCGGCGCCGAGGTCTTCCCGGGCGCTGGTGTCGAGTTTGTCGTTCATCAAATGGCGTTTCGCAGGCTGAGATTTTCCGGGTGCGGCTGTAGGTAAACCTGCTGCGCAATGTATGGATCGGGATGGAGGCGGAAGTGATGCTTGAGCAGCGTCAGTGGCACCACCAATGGCACGATGCCGAGGCGGTACTGGCCGATGACGTGCTGCATTTCCTGTTTGTCTTCGGCGCTGATCGCCTGCTTCAGATATCCGCTGATGTGCAGCAGCACATTGCAGTGAGTGCCGCGTGTGGCGCATTTTTTCAGTGCCGCCATCAACTGGCTGAAGTAGCGCGGGCCGAGTTCGGCGGGATCGCTTTGCGCCATGTTGCCCAACAGCTTGCCCAGCGCCTTGTATTGCAGCGGGTTGTGGGCCATCAGCAGGTATTTGTAGCGCGAGTGGAATTCGGTGAGCGCGCGGCGGCTCAAGCCTTGGGCGAGCACTTGTTGCCAGGCGCTGTAGGCGAGCACGCGAGTGATGAAGTTTTCTCGCAACACCGGATCATTGAGGCGCCCGGCTTCTTCCACCGGTAAATCCGGATGCCGGGCGCAGAAGGCCTGGGCGTAGATGCCGCGTCCACCACCGTTAACCGGGGCGCCGTTGGCGTGATAGACCTTGACCCGTTCGAGGCCGCAGGACGGCGATTGCTGCATGAAGATGTAGCCGCAGAGGTCATCGAGTTCGGCAGCCATCTTCTGCCCGTATTCGGCAAGCGGAGCGGTGACATTGATCGCGGGATTGACCGTGCCGATGGCTTCGGGATTTTGCGGATCGCCGACCAGGCGGATCGGCTCACGGGGAATGCCCAGGCCGATAGCGACTTCCGGGCACAGCGGGACGAATTCGAAATATTCAGCGAGCGTGCGACTGCACAGCCGCGATTCCTTGTGCCCGCCGTTGTAGCGCACCTCGGCACCCAGCAGGCAGGCGCTGATAGCGATTTTGGGTTTGCACTCGGAATATTCGGACATGACCACCTCGAATCCATACCTGTACAGAGAACTACCTCTGTACAACTTTCTTCAGCATAGTTTCAAAGGTGTACAAGTCAAATCATTTGTATAAGTTTTGAGGTTGAATGCGATCTCTGTAGGAGTGAGCCTGCTCGCGATCGCGGTCTGACATTCAATATTTGTGTTGAATGACAAACTGTCATCGCGAGCAGGCTCACTCCTACGAGGGGAGCTATTGCCAACCCAATAACCAGCGTTCGTTGTTTTTGAGGCTTTGCCAATCAAGTCGTTCGGTGCGCTGGGTCAACACCGCCTGCAACTCGACCGCCAGCACCGTGCCGTCCTCATCGCGGAAAAGTTCGGTGACCAGAAAATGCTTTTCGCGGTTTTGCGGCTGGGCTGCTGTCCATTTCGACAGCAGCAGTTTTTGCGGATTGAGGCGGTTCACTGCAAGTGTTCATGCAAGCGGCGCGCAGCTTCCTGGCCGCTGAGCCAGGCCCCCTCGACGCGACCGGACAGGCACCAGTCGCCGCAGGCGTACAAGCCCAGATCGGCATCTGCCAGCGTGCCCCATTCGTGGCCAGTCGAAGGCCGCGCGTAGAGCCAGCGGTGGGCGAGGCTGAAGGTCGGCGCGGGCATGGCGCTGTGCAGCAGCTCGGCGAACGCGCCGTGCAGTTGCTCGATCACCGCTTCCTTGGGCAGGTCGATGTGTTGCCGGCTCCAGGCGCTGGTGGCGTGCAGCACCCACGTGTCGAGGGTGTTGTCGCGCCCCGGTTTGCTGCGGTTGCGCGCCAGCCAGTCGAGCGGACTGTCTTGCACGAAGCAGCCTTCGATGGGGGTATCCAGTGGCGTATCAAAGGCGAGGGCGACGGCCCAGGTCGGGTCCATTTTCACCCCGGCAGCGGCACCGGCTAGTTTCGGTGCGGCGGCCAGCAGCGCGGTGGCTTGCGGCGCAGGAGTGGCAATCACGACATGGCTGAAGGGACCGTGAGTGAAACCTTCGGCGTCTTGCAGATGCCAGTGTTCTTCGCCACGAAAGACCTCGGTGATCCGGCAGGCGAAATGCACCTCCAGACCGTCGAGCAAGCCGCGAGTGATGGCGCTCATCCGTGGCGCGCCGACCCAGCGGGTCTGTTCGTCCGGCGACAGATTCAGTTGCCCGCCCTGGAAGGTGTAGAGCTGCGGCGTCCACTCGGCGACCCAGCCCTGGCTTTGCCAACGCTGAACCTCGGTGACGAAACGCCGGTCACGGGCGGTGAAATATTGTGCGCCCATGTCCAGTGAACCGGCGTCGCTGCGCTTGCTCGACATCCGTCCGCCGCTGCCGCGACTTTTATCGAACAATTGGACGGTGTGCCCGGTCTCAGTCAACGCCTGAGCTGCGGAGAGTCCGGCGATGCCGGTGCCGATGATTGCGATAGGTACAGTCATAGGGGCCTCGTTTACCTTTCTGTACAGACTACGCCGTGGATGAAACCTGTACAATTTTGTTTTTTGGTATAACTTCCAGCGTTCTCGTTCTGACAGCTTGGCCTATGGTTAAACAATAGAGCCTGCCCGATAGAAAAGATCCCTGCTTATAAAAATAGACTAGTGATCCGGGTAAAACGCTACGCGAGGAAGAAGTCATGCACATATTGCTGACCGGCGGTACTGGTTTGATCGGACGTCAACTCTGTCGGCACTGGTTGGCGCAGGGCCATCGCTTGTCGGTGTGGAGCCGCAGCCCGGAAAAGGTTGGCAAAATCTGTGGTGCTCAGGTGCGCGGAATCGCGCGTCTGGAAGACCTCGGTGATGAGCCCGTGGACGCCATTATCAATCTGGCGGGTGCGCCGATTGCCGATCGACTGTGGACGCATCGGCGCAAAGCGCTGCTGTGGAGCAGCCGTATCAAACTGACGGAGACCTTGTTGGCCTGGCTCGAAACACGGGCACAGAAACCGTCGCTGCTGATTTCGGGATCGGCGATTGGCTGGTATGGCGACGGCGGTGAGCGCGAACTGACTGAAGATTCGCCGCCGGTGATCGACGATTTCGCCAGCCAGTTGTGCATCGCCTGGGAAGAAACAGCGCTGCGTGCCGAGTCGATGGGGATCCGTGTAGTGCTGGTGCGCACGGGGCTGGTGCTGTCGGCCGAGGGCGGCTTTTTGTCGCGGCTGTTGCTGCCGTTCAAACTCGGGCTGGGCGGGCCTTTGGGCAATGGTCGGCAGTGGATGCCGTGGATTCACATCAATGATCAAATCGCCTTGATTGATTTTCTTCTGCACCGCGATCGGGCCAGCGGTCCTTATAATGCGTGCGCGCCAAACCCGGTGCGCAATCGCGATTTTGCCAAGACGCTGGGCAGCGTGTTGCACCGCCCGGCGTTCATGCCGATGCCAACGCTGGCGTTGAAAGTCGGCCTTGGCGAGTTGTCTTTGTTGTTGCTCGGTGGCCAACGGGCCATGCCGGCACGCTTGCTGGAAGCGGGCTTCACTTTCCAGTTCACGGATTTACGCGCGGCCCTGGATGATCTCTCCAGCCGCCTCTGAAATAGGACGTTGCATGACCGATCACGCCTTGCTTCTGGTCAACCTGGGTTCTCCGGCCTCCACCTCGGTGGCCGACGTGCGCAGCTACCTCAATCAATTTCTGATGGACCCGTACGTGATCGACCTGCCGTGGCCGGTGCGGCGTCTGCTGGTCTCGCTGATCCTGATCAAGCGCCCCGAGCAATCGGCGCATGCCTATGCGTCGATCTGGTGGGAGGAGGGCTCGCCGCTGGTGGTGCTCAGCCGTCGCCTGCAAGAGCAGATGAAAGCGCAGTGGAAGCAAGGCCCTGTCGAACTGGCGATGCGTTACGGCGAACCGTCGATTGAAACTCGCCTGCTGCAACTGGTCGCGGCGGGGCACAAGCGCATTACGCTGGCGCCGCTCTATCCACAGTTCGCTGATAGCACGACGACCACAGTGATCGAAGAAGCCAAGCGTGTGATCCGCGCGAAGAAGCTCGATGTGCAGCTGTCGATCCTGCAACCGTTCTACGATCAGCCGGAATACCTCGAAGCCTTGGTCGCCAGTGCCAGGCCGCATTTGCAGCAGGATTACGATCACCTGTTGCTGAGCTTTCATGGCTTGCCGGAACGGCATCTGACCAAGCTCGATCCGACCGGTAATCACTGCTTCAAGGATCAAGACTGCTGCAAGAATGCTTCGCCGGCGGTGTTGGCCACCTGTTATCGCGCGCAATGCTTGCGCACCGCGAAACTGTTCGCCGAGCGTATGGGCTTGCCGGACGGCAAATGGTCGGTGTCGTTTCAGTCGCGATTGGGCAAGGCGAAGTGGATCGAGCCTTACACCGAAGCGCGTCTGGATGAACTGGCGAAAAGCGGGGTGAAGAAGATTCTGGTGATGTGCCCGGCGTTCGTTGCCGATTGCATCGAGACGCTGGAAGAGATCGGTGATCGCGGCAAGGAGCAGTTTCGCGAGGCGGGGGGCGAGGAGTTGCTGCTGGTGCCGTGCCTGAACGACGACCCGCAATGGGCGAAGGCGTTGGCTACCTTGTGTGAACGAGCGCCGCTGGCCCTCTAAAAGCAAATCGCGAGCAGGCTCACTCCTACAGGTATTGCGTTGACCTTGTAGGAGTGAGCCTGCTCGCGATAGCTATCTGTCAGGCAATAAAAATCTTCAAGCCTTAGATCAGCGGCTCATCCGCCTTCTTGTTCTTCCAGCCATCATTGCCCGGCAGAATCAGGTTCAGCGCAATCGCCACCACCGCGCACAGCGCGATGCCTTTGAGGCCGAAGTCGTCCGGGCCAGTGCCGGTACCGACCAGCACACCGCCAATGCCGAACACCAGCGTCACCGAAACGATCACCAGATTGCGTGCTTCGCCCAGATCGATCTTGTGACGGATCAGGGTGTTCATCCCCACCGCCGCAATCGAACCGAACAACAGGCACAGAATCCCGCCCATCACCGGCACCGGAATGCTTTGCAGCAGCGCGCCGAACTTGCCGATGAACGCCAGGCTGATGGCGAAGATCGCCGCCCAGGTCATGATTTTCGGGTTGTAGTTCTTGGTCAGCATCACGGCGCCAGTCACTTCGGCGTACGTGGTATTCGGCGGACCACCGAACAGGCCGGCAGCGGTGGTGGCAATGCCGTCACCCAGCAGCGTGCGGTGCAGGCCCGGCTTCTTCAGGTAATCGCGACCGGTCACGCTGCCGACGGCAATCACGCCGCCGATGTGCTCGATGGCTGGAGCCAGCGCCACGGGAACGATGAACAGAATCGCCTGCCAGTTGAATTCTGGCGCAGTGAAGTGCGGGATCGCAAACCACGGTGCAGCGGCAATCTTCGCGGTATCGACCACGCCGAAATAGAACGCCATGCCGAAGCCGACCAGCACGCCCGAGATGATCGGCACCAGGCGGAAGATGCCCTTGCCGAATACCGCCACGATCAACGTGGTCAGCAGCGCCGGCATCGAGATCATCATTGCGGTCTGGTAGTGGATCAGTTCAGAACCGTCGCCCGCCTTGCCCATCGCCATGTTCGCGGCAATCGGCGCCATGGCCAGGCCGATCGAAATGATCACCGGACCAATCACCACCGGCGGCAGCAGACGGTCAATGAACCCGGTGCCTTTGATCTTCACGGCGAGGCCGAGGAAGGTGTAGACAAAACCGGCCGCCATCACGCCGCCCATGGTCGCGGCGAGGCCGAACTGGCCCTTGGCGAGAATGATCGGGGTGATGAAAGCGAAGCTCGACGCAAGGAACACCGGCACCTGACGCCCGGTGACGATCTGGAACAGAATCGTCCCCAGACCTGCGGTGAACAGTGCCACGTTCGGGTCCAGGCCCGTGATCAGCGGCATCAGCACCAAAGCGCCGAAAGCCACGAACAGCATCTGGGCGCCGGACAGCACCGTGCGCCAGAGCGGATCGTTGAACTCTTGCTGCATGGTCACGCGTCCTTCTGCTTGGTGCCGAAGATCTTGTCACCCGCATCGCCAAGCCCAGGAATGATGTAACCGTGTTCGTTCAGACGCTCATCAATGGACGCGGTGTAGATGGTCACGTCCGGGTGAGCCTTCTCGACGGCAGCAATGCCTTCCGGCGCGGCAACCAGCACCATCGCGCGGATGTCTTTGCAGCCAGCCTTTTTCAAAAGGTCGATGGTTGCGACCATCGAGCTGCCGGTGGCGAGCATCGGGTCGATGATCATTGCCAACCGTTCGTCGATTTCCGGAACCAGTTTTTCCAGATAGGTGTGGGCTTGCAGGGTTTCTTCGTTGCGGGCGACACCCACAGCGGAAACCTTGGCACCCGGGATCAGGCTCAGCACGCCTTCAAGCATGCCGATGCCGGCGCGCAGGATCGGCACGACGGTGATCTTCTTGCCGGCGATTTTCTCGACCGACACGGTGCCGCACCAACCTGCGATATCGTAGGATTCGAGCGGCAAATCTTTTGTAGCTTCATAGGTCAACAGGGCGCCGACTTCCTGAGCAAGCTCGCGGAAATTCTTGGTGCTGATGTCAGCGCGGCGCATCAGGCCGAGTTTATGGCGGATCAGCGGGTGGCGGATCTCGAGGATGGGCATGGAAAAACTCCGGCGGCGGGCAAAAAAAACGGCCTAGATTAATCTATCCGAGGGTGATGTCCTATAGGACATTGAGTACGTTAGTCCATTAAGGCTTGATTCGACCTCGCGGGATGCGTACCTTTGCCCGCTTTTCCGAAAAACATCCCCCTGGAGAGCGCCATGTCCGCTGATCTCGAGCATATCCGTCAAGTCATGCGAGAGGCTGACTGCCTGTACACCGAAGCTGAAGTCGAGGCTGCCATCGCCCGCGTCGGTGCACAAATCAACGAACAACTGGCTGACAGCAACCCGGTGGTGTTCTGTGTGATGAACGGCGGCCTGATTTTCTCCGGCAAGCTGCTGACTCACCTGCAATTCCCGCTGGAAGCGTCCTACCTGCACGCGACCCGTTATCGCAACGAAACCAGCGGCGGCGACCTGTTCTGGAAAGCCAAGCCGGAAGTCTCGTTCATCGACCGCGACGTGCTGATCATCGACGACATCCTCGATGAAGGTCACACCCTGGGCGCGATCATCGACTTCTGCAAACACGCCGGCGCGCGCAAAGTGCACACCGCCGTGCTGATCGATAAGGATCACGACCGCAAGGCGCGGCCTGACCTGAAAGCCGATTTCGTCGGCCTGCCGTGCATTGACCGTTACATCTTCGGTTACGGCATGGACTACAAAGGCTACTGGCGCAACGCCAACGGGATCTTTGCCGTTAAAGGCATGTAAGAACCCCGGCAGCATTCCCTGTAGGAGTGAGCCTGCTCGCGATAGCGGTCTGTCAGCAACGTTGATGTTGACTGATACGACGCTATCGCGAGCAGGCTCACTCCTACAGTTGTTTTTTGTGGGCTGATCCGTTTTGTACACCCATGCTAGAGTGCTCGGCCCCGCCCCCCGGAGCCTGTCATGAGCCGTTTGATCCGCAGCGTTGCCTTCCTGTTGCTGACCCTCAGCCTGCCCTTGGCCGCCGCCCCGATGCACAGCCAATTCCTGCCACCGGACGATCTCACCCTGCGTGACGCCGAACCCGAACAGCAGCAACTGCTGCAGGTCACCGACTATTCAGTGGTGGTTGGCGCGCAACGCCAGTCCAATCAGCAACCGATCCCGGTCACCTCGCCGCTGATGATCCGCCTCAAGGGCAAGTCCCTGAACAAAGGCGCGACGATCACCCAAGTGCTGGTCAATTTCGATGGCGAAAGCAAAAGTCTGAAAAAACCTCTGTATGACGACAAGAGTAAAACCCTGACCTTGTTTTATCCGCTGGCCCAATACCGGGTGGTCATCGATCTGCTGCGCAACGACACCGTCTATGTGCAGTTCCTCAGTTACGCCAACGGCCATATCTGGGCCGATTTGCACACCGGCAGCGTGCGCGCGCGTTGAGCCCGGCGGCAGGGCAGGGGTAAACTGCCCGCCCCGTGTAATGTCTGCGAGCTGGAGTCGGCAATGCGTAAAGATAAGAAACAAGTGATTGGTGACGAGATCGGCGATGAGCAGATCAAGCTGTTCCTCGATTTTGAGCCGGTCGACGCCACTTCGCCGTCGCTGCACAAACTGATCAAGGCCTACCGTGGCCTGCGCATTGATGACTTTGAGCGCTTTCTGACCTTCTTCGTTGCAGCTGGCTACGACGTCGATGGCAAGGACGAGCAGGGCAAGACCTTCGTTGACCTGATCGCCGATCAGCGCAACGCCCCCGAATACATCGAGCTGATCGAAAAGTCCCGTACCTGAGGTCACCCGATACCTATGGCGAGGGGATTTATCCCCGTTCGGCTGCGCAGCAGTCGCAAAATCAGTGAGTGCGGTTTGCCTGACACACCTTAACAGCAGGTTTTGGGGCCGCTTCGCAGCCCAGCGGGGATAAATCCCCTCGCCACAGAAGTCTTGCCAATGTTCACGCATAAGAAAACGCCCCGCACTCACTGAGTACGGGGCGTTTTTTTATGCCGCAAGATCAAGCGAAGCTTGGGGTCTCGCTGCTTTCTTCAACCAGTTCCAGGGCGATGTTGTTCTGCGTGTTGATCTTGCGATACAGCGCAGCATCGGTTTCCAGAACTTTTTCACGGGCCGGGAAGATTTCCGCCAGCTTGCCAGCCCACTCACCCTTGGCCTTGCCCGGGAAGCACTTCTCGATCAGTTCCAGCATGATCGAAACAGTCACCGAGGCACCTGGCGAAGCGCCGAGCAGGGCGGCGAGGGAGCCGTCCTTCGCGGCCACCAGTTCAGTACCGAACTGCAGGATGCCACCCTTTTTCGGGTCTTTCTTGATGATCTGTACCCGTTGGCCGGCCACTTCCAGGCGCCAGTCTTCGGCTTTCGCCTCAGGGTAGAAGCGGCGCAGGGAGTCCAGACGCTGCTCCATCGATTGCATCACTTCGCTGACCAGGTATTTGGTCAGGTCCATGTTGTTTTTCGCCACTGCCAGCATTGGCCCGATGTTGCCGGCGCGAACCGACATCGGCAGGTCCATGAAGGAGCCGTGCTTGAGGAACTTGGTGGTGAAACCGGCGTATGGCCCGAACAGCAGGGATTTCTTGCCATCAACCACGCGGGTGTCCAGGTGCGGCACCGACATCGGTGGCGAACCCACGGCAGCCTGGCTGTAAACCTTGGCCTGGTGATGCTTGACCACTTCCGGGTTGTCGCAACGCAGCCACTGGCCGCTGATCGGGAAGCCGCCGAAGCCTTTGCTTTCTTCGATGCCCGAAGCTTGCAGCAGTGGCAATGCCGCGCCGCCAGCACCGAGGAAGACGAATTTGGCGTCGACTTCACGGCTGCTGCCGCTGTTGACGTCCTTGATGCTGACGGTCCAGCCGGCGCCATTACGCTTGAGGCCAGTCACGCGTTTGCAGTACTTGACCTGGGCGTCGGGGGCGCTGGTCAGGTGCTTGAGCAACTGATTGGTCAGGGCACCGAAGTTGACGTCGGTGCCGTTCATCACGCGGGTCGCGGCGAGCACTTCGTCCGGCGAGCGGCCCGGCATCATCAGCGGCATCCACTCGGCCATCTTGGCCTTGTCTTCGGTGTATTCCATGTCGGTGAAGGCGTGGTGCTTGCTCAACACGTCGAAACGTTCCTTGAGGAACGACACACCTTTGTCGCCCTGTACGAAACTCAGGTGCGGCACCGGGCTGATGAAGGATTTGCACGAGCCGAAGGTGCCTTTTTTGGTCAGATACGACCAGAACTGCTTGGACACTTCGAACTGGGTGTTGATGTGCACGGCTTTCTTGATGTCGACGGTGCCGTCGGCAGCCTGCGGCGTGTAGTTCAGCTCGCACAGGCCGGCGTGACCGGTACCGGCGTTGTTCCACGGGTTGGAACTCTCCGCAGCACCGGAATCCATCAGCTCGACGACTTCCAGCTTGATCGCGGGGTCGAGCTCTTTGAGCAGCACTGCAAGGGTGGCACTCATGATGCCGGCCCCAACCAGTACTACGTCGACTGCTTCGTTATGCGCCATTTAACGCGTCTCCAAAATCTGCAGCACCAAATTGTCGGCATGGCTGCCAGGCGTTCCGGGGCGAGTCAGTGGTGCCCCAGGTAACGGTGGTCAGGTTCGCCATGTCCGGATCTTCGCAATTTTTCGCAACTTCGACGGATGCAGGCGGCCTGGCTTCAAGGGTTCAATGAACTCATTTCTGCGCAAGGCTGGCAATTCGACTTATGGTCGAGACATCCGTTTTTGTGCAACCAAATCCGTAGCGGACAGGCTTCAGGCTCCGATATTCGAGGTATACCCGGTCCTGTGTCGTTGGGCTGTTCCAGACGCTAATGGTGCATGTTCAGACGCAAAACTATTCATTTGCTCGCCACACTCTTGTGAAGTTGTGAAAACCCGTTTTTTTCACGCTCTTTTGAAGACGTGAACCTCAAAAAGGGCTGTCGAAACCTGGCACCGTGCCCGCAAGGGCAAAACAGCTCAGTGACCGAGCGTCATGACAGCTCTGCAGATTCGCGAAAAGCGGGGTTTTTGCCGGAAGAACAGGCAAGCGCGCCAACTTCACTCGATCTGTGTGGGCGGCTCTCTGTGGGCGATTTTGATGCCAATGCAAGCGCATTGACGCTGTTGCGGGGCCCGATCAGGAGACGTCCTTATAATCGGGGGGAGATTGTATCGAAGAAATGCGCGGAGTTGCTCGTGTTTAATGACTTTTATTAGGCATCCGGTCAGATGCTCAACTGCACTTGTGGCCGTGCGCGCATTTGTCGCGGTATGACCCGGGCGCTGGCGGGCAGCGGCTGGTTCAACCAGTGCAGGCGAATTTCTTCGATTTCTACCCAACTATCGCCCATCGGTTGCAGGCTGCACTGCTTGAATGCCTGGCAGAGGCCGTTGCGGTCGAGCAGGGCAAAGCTGCGGTGCAGCGGGCGTGGAGCGAACAGCGAGATCAGATAGCGCATGGCCGAGTACCTTGTTGGTGGGCTGATTCGAAGGTTGCCGAAGGCCCGTGACGTCAAGGTGTATGGGCGGTGAAGAATCTGTGACAGGAACCGCTTTCGACGGGGTTTGTCAGACATTTCAGTATTCACCGCGCGATGCTGGTGAGCTGCAGTGGCCCACCGCTATACTGCCGGCCTGTTTGTGCCTGATTCTGGAGAGAAGAGCATGTTGCAACGCCTGTTGTTCGGTTTGATCACTGTGGCCGGTTTGACCCTGGCCGGCTGCGCCCACAGCCCGCAACAACTGAGCCCGGAGCCGAAGCTGACCACCCAGCTGGCACCGGTCGGCCGTGGCCAGCCAGTCGTGGTGCGTGTGGTTGACGGTCGTCCGTCGCCAACCCTCGGCACCCGTGGCGGTCTGTACCCGGAAACCAGCGCCATCACCGTGCAGCGTGAGCAGATCCTGCCGAAGCTGCAGGCTCAGGCTGAAGCGGCCGTACGCCTGCTCGGTTTCACCCCGACCAACAATGCGCCAAACGCACCACAGTTGACCGTGACCTTGGCCGAGCTGAAATATCAGTCGCCGAAAGAAGGCATGTACGTGACTGAAGCGACCATCGGCGCGACCTTCCGCTCCGACGTGCAGAACGCCAACCGTCGCTACAGCGGCCGTTACGGTGCTTCGTTGGACCAGCGTTTCGGCATGGCGCCGAACCAGGAAACCAACACCAAACTGGTCAGCGATGTATTGAGCGATGCGCTGACGCGTCTGTTCAAGGACCCGACCGTGGGTCAGATCCTCGCCGAGTAAGTGTTGCGGCGGATGTAAAAAAGCCCGGTGCCAGTGATGGCCCCGGGCTTTTTCAGGCGGCCTGCGAGTAGAAGTCGAGGACACTGACGCCCGTCAGCAAATCAGTCTCAGGCAAATCCGCATGCTGATGCCCGCCCAGTGCGCAATACACCAGCCAATGGCGATCCTGAACATTGAAGGCGAGGCTGCCGACGAGGCTTTGCTGTTCGTCGTAAGGAGTGATGAGGTACAGGCGGTCCTGGTTTTCAGCGTGAAGCATGTCGCGTTCCATGTGCGTTTCGAGGCGCGCAGGGTGGCGTATCCACATGACGAAGCCGTGACACAGGACAGCCATCGGTCGATTGATGGGTTATTTGTCGTAAAAGGGAGGCGTTGGGGGCAGGTTTCGGTAGAATCCCGCCGCGGTCGTCGGTCTGGCGTCTGCCACACCGATTAAGTTTTGAGGTCTGTGATGTCGCTGCACTTGATGACGCTGTTTACCGCCCATCCCGCCAAATTGATCAATCTGTTGGCGCTGTTGCTGGCGTTTCCGGGCAGTTGGCTGCTGCACGCGACCCGCCGCCGCGAACAACGTGCGATGGCCAGCATTGCTGCTCAGCGTCAGGCGCAACCGAACGCCGAGCCGATCCTCGATTGGGCGACGCTGCGCATGAACCGGTTTTTCTATCGTTTTGGTTTCGCCTGTCTGGGCCTTGCACTGATCATCTCGTGGATCAGCACCCGCTTCTGAAGCGAATGCAAAACCTTGTGGTGAGGGGATTTATCCCCGATGGCCTGCGCAGCAGGCCCATGATTTATCAGGCAGAAACATGGGGCCGCTTCGCGACCCATCGGGGATAAATCCCCTCGCCACAGGTGCGCAGTGCTGTTGTTTTACAGCGGCAATCCAGCCTTGACCCGGTACTGATTACGCACCGGCGTCGCATATTGCAGCACCAGATACGGACGATGCTCTACTGGGCACGCGTCCAGCCGGCTCTGCCATTCTTCCTGTGCCTTGGCCAGTTCATCCGCCGGGAACACTTCGGCAGCCTTTGGCACGTTCAGTTGCGGATCCGCGTCCGCCCACTGCGCATACGCCAGGTAATGCACCGGGAACAGGCGATAGCCGCCGAGAATCTGCTTGTCCATCTCGACCGCCAATTGCTTGGTGTCTTCGAACAGTTCTTTGATCGGCGCCGCGAAGTTCACGTGCACCCGGCCCTTGTAGCCGGTGATGCCCTTGGCGATGCTCACGTCATCCTCGCCCGGCGCTTTCGCGTAGGTGCCGGTGGTGGCGCGAATGTACAGCTCGCGGGCCTTGGCCTGGTCGCACGGGTCGTATTCATAGCTGATCGACACCGGGGTGACGTTCAGCGACTGAATCACTTCGCCGAACGGCTCGTCCTTGCGGCTCATGTGGAACATCTTGAGGATCGCCGACTCGGTACGATCGTCGCCATCCTTCGCCCGACCTTCAGCCTGAGCAATCCAGATCGACGCGCAATCGTTGCGGATCGAGTGGTTGATGTACGCCGAGAGCAGTTGATAGGCAGCCATTTTCTCGCGTCGCCCGGTGATCGAGCGGTGCACGATAAAACTCTTGTTCAGACGCATCAGATCGCTGACAAACGGCTTTTGCAGCAGGTTGTCGCCAATCGCAATACGCGGCGTCGGCAGGCCGGCGTGGTACACCGCGTAGTTGACGAAGGCCGGATCCATCACGATGTCGCGGTGGTTGGCGATGAACAGATAGGCGCTGCCGGACTTGAATTGCTCGACACCGGTGTAGGTCACGCCATCGGTAGCACGTTCGATGGTGTGGTCGACGTAAGACTCGACCTTGTCCTGCAAAGTCGCCACCGAGGTTACGTCGGCAAACTCACGACGCAGCCGATGGGCTATAAGTGGTTTGAGCATCCAGCCGAAAGCACCGGCAAAACGCGGGAAGCGGAAGTGGGTGAGGATATCTAGAAACGCCTTGTCGCCGAGCAGTCTTGCCAGTACCACAGGTACTTCGCTGTCGTCGTAAGGTCGGATGGCATCGAATTCGCCCATCATGCTCTCTTGTTGGAAACGGCTAGGGTAAGTAAAGGTGTTGATCAAACACCACGGGGCACGGTCTGAAAAAGTAGCCAGACAAAAATAGCCCTGCAAATAGACCGGCGATTATACGCACAAGTCACTTGGGAGACCGCGATGCTGGAAACCGCACTGTATGAATGTCCGTATTGTGATGAAGAGGTCGAGACGACGGTGGACCTGTCCGCTGGCGATCAGACTTACATCGAGGACTGTCAGGTGTGTTGTCGGCCGATCACGTTCGTATTGCAGGTACATGAAGAGGATTGGTTTCTGGAAGTTTTCAGCGAAAACGAGTGAGGCGCGCCCATGCAGCGAATCTACGAGCCGGAAAACCTGATGGAAGGCGAAATGCTCAAGGGCATGCTTGCCAGCGAAGGCATCGAGGCGCACCTGGTCGGGCGCGATCTGCTTGGCGGCACCGGCGAGTTGCCGATCTTCGGCCTGTTGGGACTGTCGGTCGACAACGATCAGGCCGAGTACGCCCGCGAGCTGATCACCGCGTACAATGCCGCGCTGCCGCTGCCCGGCGATGAACCGGAGAGCTTCCCCGGTACGCTGGTCTGTTAGGCTGACGTTCGTTTTACTTCTGAGTCGTGTTGCCCCATGTGTGGACGTTATGCCCTGTTTCGCTGGAACCGTGATTTCGCGGCCCTGCCAGGTTTTCCTGCCGATCAACTGGCGCAGTGGAACATTTCCCCCAATGATTCGGTGTTGATGCTGCGTGCCGCTGAAGACGGCCAACGCACACTGGCCCGTGCTCGCTGGGGACTGACGCCACCGTGGCTGACCGATCTGTCGCGCACGCCGGCGCATGCCCGGGCGGAAACCGTGGTTGAGCAGCCGATGTTCCGTGAAGCGCTACGTTTGCGCCGTTGTCTGCTGCCGGCCAACGGTTTTTACGAATGGCGCGGAACCCAGCGCAAGCGTCCGTACTGGCTGACACCGGGGGAGGGCTCCTCGCTGTTTTTTGCGGCGATCTGGGAAGCGTATCCGGTGCAGGAACAGGTGTGGCTGAGCACGGCGGTGATCACTCAGTCGGCGGCCAGTCAGCGCCGGCCGTTGATTCTCGATGAGGCGGGGCAGGCCGCGTGGCTCGATCCCGAAACGCCTCTGCACACCTTGCAGGCGCTGCTGGCCAGTGAGCCCGCCGCGTTGCGTGAGCGGGTGTTGGCGAACATGGTCAATGATCCGAAGCTCAACGGGCCGGAGTGTCTGACTCCGGGTTGATATGAAAAGCAAAAAGATCGCAGCCTTCGGTAGCTCCTACAGGAAAACGCGTATTTTCATGTAGGAGCTGCCGAAGGCTGCGATCTGTTGATCTTGCCCTTAAACCTTGAACTGATTGATCAACCGCCGCTGCTGCTCCGCCAGTTTGGTCAGATCGGCACTCGCCGAACTCGACTCATCCGCGCCGCCGGCCACTTCATTGGCCACCTGACCGATATTGATCACGTTGCGATTGATGTCATCGGCCACCGCGCTCTGTTCTTCCGCCGCGCTGGCAATCTGCGTGTTCATGTCGTTGATCACCGACACCGCCTGGGTAATCGTCTCCAGCGCGTCAGCCGCTTTCGCCGCGTGCTGCACGCTTTCGTCGGTGCGGTTCTGGCTGTCTTCCATGACCCGCACCACGTCGCGGGTGCCCTGTTGCAGTTGCTGGATCATCGACTGGATTTCTTCGGTGGCTTTCTGGGTTTTCTGCGCCAGATTGCGCACTTCATCCGCCACCACCGCAAAACCGCGGCCCTGTTCGCCGGCTCGAGCGGCTTCAATCGCCGCGTTCAGCGCCAGCAGATTGGTCTGCTCGGCGATCCCGCGAATCGCGGTCAGAATCGCATTGATGTTCTCGCTGTCCTTGGCCAGCGTCTGCACCACTTCCACCGCCTTGCCGATTTCCACTGCGAGCACGCCAATCGAATTCGACGTGTCGCGCACAATCTGCATGCCTTGACCGGCGGCCTGATCCGCGTGGCTGGCGGCTTGCGCAGCCTGGGTGGCGTTGCGTGCCACGTCCTGCGCGGTGGCGGTCATTTCCTGCACCGCGGTGGCGACCTGATCGATCTCGGCCATCTGTTTCTGGATGCCGATGTTGGTGCGAATCGCAATGTCGGCCGTGTGCTCCGACGAATCGCTGACGCTCTGCACCGACGTCACCACTTGGGTGATCATCGCCTGTAATTTGCTCAGGAAGGTGTTGAAACCCTTGGCGATCGAGCCCAGTTCATCGCTGCGATCACTGCTCAAGCGCCTAGTCAGATCACCTTCGCCCTGAGCGATGTCATCGAGCATGGCGACCATTTGTTTCAGTGGTCGGGCAATGCCGTGGCCGACCAGCCAGATCACCAGCAGGCCGATGCCGGCGATGATCAAACCGACCATGGCCATGCCGAAGGTGTCGGATTTGCGCTGAGCGTCGAGGTCGGCCTGAAGTTTCTGCAGGTCAGCCATCACCGCATTCAACGGCAATTGCAGCATCAGCGTCCAGCGTGCGTCGGTCTGGCCGATGCCGAACGGCAGGTACAACTCGATTCGACCCTTGTCCTTATCGACGGAGTAGGTCACTTCGCCACGCTTGAGATTGGCCATGTTGGCAATCTGTTGCGCGTCGAGGATGTCGCTGACTTTCTCACCGAATTTGCTCGGGTCTTTGGTGTAGGCAACGATCCGCCCGTTACCGCCGACCAGCGCCATCTCGCCGGCGCCGCTGTAGAGCTTCTGGTTGGCAGCGAGGAGCATTTCCTGGATGAAGTTCACCGACAGGTCGGCGCCGACGATGCCCTGGAAGGCTCCGTTGAGCATGATCGGTTCGATAAACGAGGCGAGCATGACGATCTTGTCGCCGACCTTGTAAGGCGCCGGATCGATCACGCAGGATTTCTTGCTCTCTTTCGAGCACAGGTAGTACTCGCTGGCGCGCACGCCGGTGGAGAGGACTTTCTGATCGTCGACGTCCACCAGCTTATCGAGGCCGAGCGTGCCGTCGTCATTGCGGAACCACCACGGCAGAAAGCGCCCGTTGGCCGCGTCGATACCCACCACGCTGGTGCCGATGTAGGCAGCGTCGTTGTGATCCAGAGCGTTTTTTTCCCAGCCGATGTAGGTGCCAAGAATCTTCGGGTTCTTCTCGACGTTCTCTTTGATCAGGCTGATCAGTTGTTCACGGCTGATGTTCAGGCGCGGTTGGCCATCGGCGCCCGGCGTGCCGAGCAGGGCGTTGACCCGCACCAGTCCGCCGGCAATCAATAGCGGCGCTTCCAGTTCGCGCTGGATCTGGCTGACCTGGGTTTGTGCCAGCGATGTCAGGCGCTGCTCGATGACTTGTTCGAACTGGGCTTGGGTGCGCTGCTGCACCATGTCCTGAGTGCGGGCGCCGGAAAACAGCGCATACAGTACCAGCGCGGCGACCACGCTGAGAACGATGGCGCCGGCCAGGGCGGCAACGGAAAACTGGATCGACTTGAACTTCATGGGAGCTCCGCACGCAAGAGGACGTCTGCGCTGTTGTATCGGCAGCAAGCATTGGGCCATGAGTGCGAACAATTGCCATTGAACGCCGATGTCGCAAATGGATCAGTGTGCGACGCAGTTGCAGAGGGCCTGGCGCTCGGTATGAATCTTTTACGACAGCAGCGGTGGGACGCGTCTGAAAGTCGCTGCAATACGTCCGTTGTATCTGGCGTCGATACAATTACCCGCCTAGGATACGCGGCAGGTTTTCAGGGAGCTTTTGAATGAACAAGACATTGGTTGTAAGTGCACTGAGCGCAGCGCTGTTGCTGGCCGGTTGTCAGTCGGTCAACACCACCAGCGGCGGCGCCGTCGGTGTCGAGCGCAAGCAGTACATGTTCAGCATGCTGTCCTCGCAAGAGGTCGACCAGATGTATGCCCAGTCGTATCAGAAGACCGTTGGCGAAGCGTCCGGCAAAGGCGTGCTGGACAAGACCAGCAGCGATGCCAAACGGGTTCAGGCGATTGCTGACCGGTTGATCGCCCAGGCGCCGAACTTCCGCCCGGATGCGGCGCAGTGGAAGTGGGAAGTCAATCTGATCAAGAGCGACGAGCTCAACGCCAACTGCGGTCCTGGCGGCAAGATCATTTTCTACACCGGGCTGATCGACAGCCTGAAACTCACCGACGATGAAATCGCTGCGGTGATGGGTCATGAGATCGCCCATGCCTTGCGCGAGCACGGTCGTGAAGCGATGTCCAAGGCTTACGGTATCGAGATGGCCAAGCAGGGCGCGGGTGCGTTGCTCGGTCTGGGGCAGGACAGTCTGGCGCTGGCCGACACCGTGGCCAACTACGGCATGACACTGCCAAACAGCCGTGCCAATGAAAACGAGGCTGACCTGATCGGTCTGGAGCTGGCCGCACGCGCGGGGTACAACCCGAACGCGGCGATCACGCTGTGGAACAAGATGAGCAAGGCTTCGGAAGGCGCGCCACCGGAGTTCATGAGCACTCACCCGGCATCGTCCAGCCGGATCGCTTCGTTGCAGGCGGCGATTCCGAAGGTCATGCCGCTGTACGAAAAAGCTCCGAAGTCCTAAGAGTCGAAGGACACAACGATTCTTCAGGTTGGGAGGGCTGTTGTGGCGAGGGGATTTATCCCCGATGGGCTGCGAAGCAGCCCCAAAATCTGCAAATGCGCTATGTCTGACACTCTGAGGCAGCAGGTTTGGGGGCGCTTCGCGCCCCATCGGGGATAAATCCCCTCACCACAGGTTTTGGGTAGTTCAGTAGACGGGGGTTAAACCCAGCCACTGCTCTGCATCGCCTTGTACACCGCAACGATCGCCAGAATCAGGAATGCCGAAGCCGCCAGGCGACGGATCAAGGTCAGCGGCAATTTGTCCGCGGCAAAGTTACCCGCCAGAACCACCGGTACGTTGGCAATCAACATGCCGGCAGTCGTGCCGATAATCACCAGCCACAGATCCGGGTATTGCGCAGCGAGCATCACCGTCGCGACCTGAGTCTTGTCGCCCATTTCGGCAAGGAAGAATGCAATTAGCGTGGTCAGGAACGGCCCGAACTTGCGCGCGGTGCTGGTTTCATCGTCGTCCATTTTGTCCGGGACCAAGGTCCACAGCGCAGTGGCGGTGAAGCTTGCGGCAAGGATCCAGTGCAGCGTCGCATTCGAGAAGAAGCTGCCGAACCAGGCGCCGACCGCACCGGCTGCTGCGTGGTTGGCCAGGGTCGCGGCGACAATACCGGCAATGATCGGCCAGGGTTTGCGGAAGCGAGCGGCGAGAATCAGCGCGAGCAGTTGCGTCTTGTCGCCGATTTCGGCCAAGGCAACGATTGCGGTGGGAACGAGTAACGAGTCCAGCATCAGGATTTTCCTAAGGGGCGGGTCGACACGGCTATGACACGTACAGCCTTCCCGCCCCGGGTAAGGTGTGCGTGTCATAGGTCTTGTCAAACCCTGCGATCCGTCTGGTGCGGACGCTTGGGTCGCATACGCCATGATCTGAGGATCAAGTATGTTGACGTATGCCGGACGAGCTTGGCGCTCGTGGGAGACTACTCCCCTAGGACGGAGCGGATTCTGCCTAGGCAAATCCGATAGAGCAAGCCTCTTTTTGAAAAGAAATCTCAGCCACGCTTGGCCCGGTAAATCCGGAAACCGTTGCCTTCAGCCTTGATCGCACAGACCCCGAGATGCTCTTCGATCAGCGGTTGATACTTCAGGAAGCTGTTCGCCACAAGGCGCAGTTCGCCACCGTTTTTCAGATGTTTTGCTGCTTTTCGCAGCAAGTTCTCGGTCGCGAAATAATCGGTGTGCACGCCGACATGGAACGGCGGGTTGCTCAGAATGGCGCTCAGGCCCATCGGCGCCGCATCGATTCCGTCACCGGTCAGTACGTCGGCTTCCAGACCGTTGGCAGCCAATGTCAGACGGCTGCTGGCGGCGGCGAATGCGTCGACATCGAGCAACGTGACCTGATTGTGCGGATAACGACGTTTGACCGCCGCGCCCAACACCCCGGCGCCACAGCCGAAGTCGAGCAGATGACCGCTCGGCAGTTTGTCCAGATGCTCCAGCAGCAGCGCACTGCCGCGATCCAGTCGGCCGTGGCTGAAAACCCCCGGCAGGCTGATGACTTTCAGCGCACCTTCAGCCAGTGGCAGCTCATAAGTCTGCGCCAGACTGTCCAGCGATTTCGCTTCAGGCGCATTGGCTACCGTAACTTGCCACAGTTGGCAGTGGCGTGCGCTGTCGAGCTTGCGTGGCTTGCCGAACGGATTGAGTTGTTTGGACGCGCCTTCGATGCCGCTGCGTTTTTCTCCGACCAGAAACACCTCGCGTCCGGCCAGACGCGAGGCCACAGCGTTGAGGATGTAATCGGTCAGATCTTTGGACTTGGGCAAAAACACCACGGCGCTGTCGAACTCGCGCTCAGGAATGTTCACGCCAAAATGGCTGCGATCCTCGAAACGCGCATCGAGGGCGGCTTGATCACCGGCATGCCAGCACCAGCCAAAGGCGTTGGGCAAGCGCCCGAGCAAATCGTCGGCAGGCAAACCGGCCAGCAACAGCGAGCCCTGAAACAACTCGGCCTGACGAAGCAGTACTTCACTGCGCGGATCCATAACTGCTCCTCAAAAAAAAGTGCCGCAGTTTATCAACTGACGACCCGCAGCGCCTTACCGCTGAAGAATGCCTGGGCGTTTTCAGTCAATTGACCAACGATGCGCTGTCGGGCTTCGCGGCTGCCCCAGGCGTTATGCGGGGTGACAATGAGGCGCGGGATGTCGGCGGCCAGCAGCGGATTGCCTTGGGTGGGTGGCTCGACGCTGAGCACATCGGTGGCGGCGCCGCCGAGATGGCCGCCGCGCAAGGCATCGGCCAGCGCCTGTTCGTCGATCAGTCCGCCACGGGCGGTGTTGACCACGAACGCGCCGGGTTTCATCGAGGCCAATTCGCGGGCGCCGATGAAGTGACGGGTGTGTTCGTTGAGCGGGCAGTGCAGGGTGAGGGCGTCGATCTGCGGCAGCAGTTGGTCCAGCGGCAGACGATCCGCTCGGGCCGGGCGCCCCGGAATCTGGCCGAGCAATACGCGCATGCCGAATGCTTCGGCGAGGCGCGCAACCGCGCCGCCGAGTTCGCCATGACCGAGCAGGCCGAGGGTTTTGCCTTCGAGTTCGACAATCGGGTAGTCGAGCAGGCAGAACTGTTTGGCCTGCTGCCAGCGACCTTCGCCGACGGCTTTCTGATAATCGGCCAGGCGGGTGGCGAGGTTGAGCAGCAGCATGATCGTGTGTTGCGCCACCGATGGCGTGCCGTAACCCTGGCAATTGCACACCGTGATGCCGTGGGCGCGAGCGGCTGCGAGGTCGACGTTGTTGGTGCCGGTAGCGGTGATCAGGATCAGTTTCAGATCGGGGTTGGCAGCCATCGCGGCGGCGTCGATCAGGATCTTGTTGGAGATCGCTACGGTTGCGCCGTGCAGACGTTCGGTGACTTGTTCAGGCAAGGTCTGGGCGAACAGTTGCAGGTCGCTGAAGCAGGCGCGCAACGGGCTGAGGTCAAGATCGCCAAGATCCAGCGAAGGGTGATCGAGGAATACGGCGCGGCGCGGGTTCGTCATCAACTGTACCTTTTGTGCTTTGAACGGAAGGCGTAATCTGCCGAGCCTACCAGATGAAACAATTGGTTACGCATAGCGCCCGCAATACCGTGTGGCGAGGGGATTTATCCCCGTTGGGTTGCGAAGCAGCCCTAAAACACCGCGTTGTAACAGTTGGACCGCATTGGCTGGACTTGCGACTGCTACGCAGCCGAACGGGGATAAATCCCCTCGCCACAAGGCACTGCGTTTCCTACAGATTTGTTAATAGACCAAGCTGCCCCAGAGGAGCCCCCATGTACTGGACCGAGTTCTTGACCGTTGCACTGATCCACCTGCTGGCCGTCGCCAGTCCCGGCCCGGACTTTGCCGTAGTGGTACGCGAAAGCGTGACCCACGGTCGCCGCGCCGGCACCTGGACGGCGCTGGGTGTCGGCACGGCGATTTTCCTGCATGTGGGGTATTCGCTGTTGGGCATTGGCCTGATCGTGTCGCAGTCGATCGTCTTGTTCAACGCGCTGAAATGGGCGGCTGCGGCTTACCTGTTGTACATCGGCTTCAAGGCGCTACGCGCGCAACCGGCAAAAACCGTTACCGATGACCTGCACAAGGAAGCGGGTGTGCGCACTGCACGCGGCGCTTTCACTTCGGGCTTCGTCACCAACGGTCTGAATCCGAAAGCCACGCTGTTTTTCCTGTCGCTGTTCACCGTGGTCATCAACCCGCACACGCCACTGGCGATTCAGGCGGGTTACGGGGTTTATCTGGCCGTCGCAACCGCATTCTGGTTCTGCCTGGTGGCGATGCTGTTCAGCCAGCAACGCGTGCGCGCCGGTTTCGCCCGCATGGGGCACTGGTTCGACCGCACCATGGGCGCGGTGCTGATCGCTCTTGGCGTGAAAATCGCGTTCACCGAGATGCATTGATACTGGGGGGGCACAATCCCCTGTGTAGGAGCTGCCGAAGGCTGCGATCTGTTGATTTTGCTTTTAAAAGAAAAGATCAAAAGATCGCAGCCTTCGGCAGCTCTTACAGGAGTTCGCTCAGCTTGCTAAGGGTATTGAGATATTCGCGGGGATTCTCCCCGAGCAAGCGGCGAAACATCGCGCTGAACGCCCGCGCGCTGCCGTAACCCAAGTCCCGTGCCACGCTTTGCACGCTGTCCCCGGCGAGCAGGCGCGGCAGCGCTTCCATCAGGCGCAGTTGCTGGCGCCAGGCATTGAAATTCATCTGCAATTGTTGCTGAAACAACCGCGTCAGCGTGCGTGAGCTGGCGCCGACCTGCTGCGCCCAGTCTTCCAGCGTGTTGGGATGATCCGGGGTTTGCAGCAGCGCCAGACAAATGTTTTGCAGGCGTCGGTCGGTGGGCATTGGAATATGCAGCGGCAGGTTTTCCAGGCTGGCGAGTTCTTCCAGCATCAGTTGCTGGATCAACGGGTTGTCGGCATGCGGCGGGCCTTGCACGGCACGCAGGATCAGCTCGCGCAACAACGGCGTGACCGCCAATACGCAGCACTGATGCAGTCTGGCCGGCGACAGCTCGGGGGCGATGAACAGCGAACGCATCTGCACATCGCCGGACATGAAAATCTCGTGCGCCACTTCCGGCGGAATCCATACCGCGCGACTGGGCGGAATCACCCACGCGCCCGATGCCGTGACCACGCGCATGACTCCGCTGACGGCATACAGCAACTGTGCCTCGCGATGCAGGTGCAACGGCTGGTGCGCGCCGTCCAGATAATCCCGGGGATAGGCACTCACCGGGCCGTGTTCAAAGTGGCTGATCAACATGGCGGATTTGATGACTTCTATGGCAGAAATGCGCTTTTTCGCCAAATTAGCATAAGCGCATCACAACAACGAAAAGCGTGCCGCAATGAATCAATCCAGCCAAGTCATCCGCTACATCAACGCAGCCCATGTGATCGATCACATGTTCATGCTGATATTTCCTGCCGCCGTGCTCGGCATGACCCAGGCCTTTGGCCTCGACTACGCCGCGCTGATTGGCCTGTCGCTCGGCGGCTTCATCGCTTTCGGAGCGTGTTCGCTACCCGCCGGCTGGCTGGGTGATCACTGGAGCCGGCGGCAGATGATGCTGGTGTTCTTCTTCGGCATCGGCGCTTCGGCGATCTTTACCGGCCTGAGTAACAGCCCGACCATGCTGGTGATCGGCCTGACCCTGATCGGCATTTTTGCCGCGATCTACCACCCAGTGGGCACGGCGATGTTGGTGGCGTACGCGCAAAACCGTGGCCGGGAAATCGGTATCAACGGTATGTGGGGCAACCTTGGCGTGGCGTTTTCGGCGCTGATCACCGGTTTGCTGGTGGCGCAATTCGGCTGGCGCTCGGCGTTTCTGTTACCGGGTGTGGTAGCGATCGTTCTGGGCGTCGGTTTCGCCTTGCAGGTGCGCGAAGAGCCGATTCCGCAACGCCCGCACACGGCGCTCAAAGGCGCCGGCGGCCAACGCATTTCGATGGTCATGGTGTTCAGCGTGCTGGCACTGGCCACCGCTACCGGCGGTGTGGTGTTCAACGCCACCACCATGACCTATCCGAAACTGTTTCAGGAACGCTTGCATGAACTGTTCGCCTCGCCGCAAACCCTTGGCGTGGTGGTCAGTCTGGCCTACGCCTTTGGTGCGGTCGCGCAATTGAGCATTGGTCGGGTGTTGCACCGCGTCAGCCTGAAATGGCCGTTCATTGTGTTGACGATGTGCCAGGCGCCCCTGCTGTTCGCGCTGGCCTATGCCGACGGCTGGGTGGTGATCGCCCTCGGTGCAGCGTTTATGTTTGTGGTGTTCGGTCAGGTCACGGTGAACGATGCCATGGTCGCCAACTTCGTCGCACCGCAGTGGCAATCCCGGGTCTTCGCCCTGCGTTACTGTTTATCGTTCGGTGCCAGTGCGACAGCGATTCCGCTGATTTCCTATGTAGAACCGCGCCAGGGTTTTGTAGGGCTTTATTTGATTCTGGCGGGGTTCGGTGCTTTGACCTTCCTGGCAGCAGTGGTTTTCCCACGCACTCCTTCCGAAGAGGCGGTGGGACAAACCGTCTGAGCGGTGACGGATTCCGGCAAATGCTGGCGCAAAGCTAGCATTTGTACGGCTGTGCAAATCATTCCTTCGGCTGATTTGGCTGGCGTATAAGGGTTCTAGAGTACAAATCTCTACGCCAACACCGTGCAGTCAGAAAAGGGATTCTTATGTTGCAGACTCGCGTCATTCCCCCGGCCGATGGGGCCTACCAGTATCCATTGCTGATTAAACGGCTGCTGATGTCCGGCGCCCGTTACGAGAAAACCCGCGAGATCGTCTACCGTGACCAGTTGCGCTACAGCTATCCGACCCTGATCGAGCGTGTGGCGCGGCTGGCCAACGTATTGACGGCAGCCGGTGTGAAGGCTGGCGACACCGTGGCGGTGATGGACTGGGACAGCCATCGTTATCTGGAATGCATGTTTGCCATCCCGATGATCGGTGCGGTGATCCACACCATCAACGTGCGCCTGTCGCCGGAGCAGATCCTCTACACCATGAACCACGCCGAGGACCGCTTTGTGCTGGTCAACAGCGAGTTCGTCGGGCTGTACCAGGCCATCGCGCCGCACCTGACCACGGTCGAGAAAACCCTGCTGCTGACCGATCTGCCGGAGAAAACCGCCGAGCTGCCGAATCTGTTCGGCGAGTACGAGCAACTGCTCGCGGTCGCCAGCCCGCAGTATGACTTCCAGGATTTCGACGAAAATTCGGTCGCCACGACGTTCTATACCACCGGCACCACTGGCAACCCGAAAGGCGTGTATTTCACCCATCGGCAACTGGTGCTGCACACCATGGGCGTGTCGACGATCATGGGCGCCATCGACAGCGTGCGTCTGCTTGGCACCAACGACGTGTACATGCCGATCACCCCGATGTTTCACGTGCATGCCTGGGGCCTGCCTTACGTGGCGACCATGCTTGGGCTCAAACAGGTTTATCCGGGGCGTTACGATCCGGAGTTTCTGGTCGAGCTATGGCGCAAGGAGAAAGTTACGTTCTCCCACTGCGTGCCGACCATCCTGCAAATGCTGCTCAACGCCAAAGGTGCGCAGGGCACCGATTTCGGCGGCTGGAAAATCGTCATTGGTGGCAGTGCGCTCAATCGCACCTTGTATGAAACCGCCAAGGCCCGCGGCATTCAGCTCACCGCCGCGTATGGCATGTCCGAGACCGGGCCGCTGGTTTCCTGCGCGCATCTCAATGATGAACTGATGGCCGGCACTGAAGACGAGCGCACCACTTATCGGATCAAGGCCGGTGTGCCGGGGCCGTTGGTGGAGGCCGCCATCGTCGACGCTGAGGGCAACTTCCTCCCGGCCGACGGTGAGACCCAGGGTGAGCTGGTGCTGCGCGCACCATGGCTGACCGAGGGCTATTTCAACGAGCCGCAGAAGGGCGCCGAACTCTGGGCCGGTGGCTGGCTGCATACCGGTGACGTGGCGACGCTCGACAGTATGGGCGTGATCGACATCCGTGACCGCATCAAGGACGTGATCAAGACCGGCGGCGAATGGATCTCTTCGCTGGACCTCGAAGACCTGATCAGTCGCCATGTCGCGGTACGCGAAGTAGCAGTGGTGGGCATCGCCGATCCACAGTGGGGCGAGCGCCCGTTTGCCCTGCTGGTGATCCGTGAAGGTCATGAGATCGGCGCGCGCGAGCTCAAGGAACATCTCAAGCCGTTCGTCGAACTGGGGCACCTGAGCAAGTGGGCGATTCCGAGTCAGATCGCCCTTGTTACCGAAATTCCCAAGACCAGCGTCGGCAAGCTCGACAAGAAGCGCATCCGTCTCGACATCACGGAATGGCAGACCAACAACAGCACCTTCCTCTCGACACTTTGAGTGTCTGCTGGCGCGCCGAAAGCGGCGCGCCAGACCCACCAAGCAAGCGCTTGGCTTGTGAAATCGAAAAATTCAGCCATCCTTGCCGTGCCGACATGTGTCGGACTGGCGAAAGGACTGTTCCAGAGTGGTTGGCAGCTGCAAATCACACTTTAGAGGGATCAAGCAGTACCCCCTGCTGGCTATAGTCCGCTCAAGGATTTTTAAGAACGGGGCACACGCACAAAACGGGGCGATGCATCTTTGGAGTGATTTCGGGCCGCCGCTGGCACCCGGTCACCCACAACGTTTTTAAAAGTACTCACTGCCATAACAATAATGCACATGGAGTAGCGTCGATGACCTCAGTAAACCAGTTCTGGCGCCGGGCGAAACTGCCTCTGGCGGTCAGTCTTGCTTCTTCGCTCGCCGGGCCCGCATTCGGCGTCAGTTTCAACGTCGGTGAAATCGAAGGCCAGTTCGACTCTTCCCTGTCGGTCGGTGCCAGTTGGTCTACCCAGCAACCGAACAAGAACCTCATCGGCGTCAACAACGGCGGTCATGGTCTGTCTCAGACTTCCGATGACGGCCACCTGAACTTCAAAAGCGGTGAAACCTTCTCGAAGATTTTCAAGGGTATCCATGACCTTGAATTGAAGTACGGCGACACCGGTGTGTTTGTCCGTGGCAAATACTGGTACGACTTCGAACTGAAGGATGAAAGTCGTCCGTTCAAGGACATCAGCGATTCGGGCCGCAAGGAAGGCGCCAAGTCTTCCGGCGCCGAGATCCTCGACGCCTTCGTCTACCACAACTACTCGATTGCCGATGAGCCGGGTTCCGTGCGTCTGGGCAAGCAAGTAGTCAGTTGGGGTGAAAGTACCTTCATCGGTGGCGGTATCAACTCGATCAACCCGATCGACGTGTCCGCTTTCCGTCGTCCAGGTGCCGAGATCAAGGAAGGCCTGATTCCGGTCAACATGTTCTATGTGTCCCAGAGCCTGACCGAAAACCTTTCGGCCGAAGCGTTCTATCAGCTGGAATGGGACCAGACTGTCGTCGACAACTGCGGCACGTTCTTCTCGCAGCCGGACATCGTGGCCGACGGTTGCAACGACAACCTGCGCGTGCTGAACAAGCGTTCACAAATCCCGGCCATCGCTTTGGGGCCGTTGGCCGCCAACGGTGTCAGCGTCAACGAAGAAGGTGTTCTGGTTCGCCGTGGTCCGGATCGCGATGCCCGTGACAGCGGTCAATGGGGCGCATCCTTCAAGTACATGTACGAACCGCTCGACACCGAGTTCGGCGCCTACTTCATGAACTACCACAGCCGTGCGCCGATCTTCAGCGCCACCGGTGCGCCACAGTCTGTCTACAACACGGCGCGCGCGCTGCCGGGGCCGTTTGCCGCACTCGCACCACTGCTGGTGGCGGGCAACTCGAACTACTTCATTGAATACCCTGAGGACATTCGTCTCTACGGTCTGAGCTTCTCCACCACCCTGCCTACCGGTACGGCGTGGAGCGGTGAGATCAGCTACCGTCCGAACGCGCCGGTACAACTGAACTCCACCGACATCCTGTTCGCCGGTGTGCGTCCGATCGGCGGCGCACTGACCAACGCTTCGATACTCAATGGCGTGCCGGGTCAGGATCTGCACGGTTACGAGCGCAAGGAAATCACCCAGATTCAGACGACGTTCACGCACTTCTTCGATCAGGTCATGGGCGCCAGCCGTCTGACCCTCGTGGGTGAAGTCGGCGCGACCTACGTCGGCGGCCTGGAAAGCCGTTCCGACAAGCGTTACGGCCGCGATCCGGTGTATGGCCCGGGTGAGTTGCCGGCCACTGGCGGGGTCAATACCTGCGCCAACATTCTCAACGCCAGCACCATCAATGGCGCCGGGCCGGGTTCGCCGCAGAACAACCGCAGCCGCAATTGCGACAACGACGGCTTCACCACGTCAATGTCCTGGGGTTATCGCGGTCGTGCGATCTGGGAATACAACGATGTGTTTGCCGGTGTGAACCTCAAGCCGAACGTGGCCTGGTCCCACGACGTCAGCGGTTACTCGCCAGGCCCTGGCGGCAACTTCGAGGAAGGTCGCAAGGCTGTCAGTCTTGGCGTCGATGCCGAGTACCAGAACACCTACACCGCGAGCCTGGCTTACACCAATTTCTTCGACGGCAAGTACACCACTGTGGATGATCGCGACTTCGTTGCGCTCAGCTTCGGCGTGAACTTCTAAGCACTGCATTTCAGGACGAACGAATTTATGAAAATAACAAAGAGTCTGTTCCACGCCGGAGTTCTGGGCCTGTCGCTGCTGGCGACCGGTGTCATGGCCGCAGTGCCTGCTGCCGAAGCCGACAAGCTGGGCAAGAGCCTGACCCCGATGGGCGCCGAAATGGCTGGTAACGCCGACGGTTCGATCCCGGCCTGGAAGCCGCTGCCGAAGAATGCCGGCAGCGTCGACAGCAAGGGTTTCCTGTCCAACCCGTACGCCAGTGAGCAACCGCTGTTCACCATCACCGCGAAGGATGTGGACAAGTACAAGGACAAGCTCGCGCCGGGTCAGTACGCGATGTTCAAGCGCTACCCGGACACCTTCAAGATGCCGGTCTACCCGTCCCATCGCGGCGCGACCGTGCCGGATGACGTGTTCGCCGCCATCAAGAAGAACGCCACCACCACCAACCTGGTATCCGGCGGCAACGGTCTGGAAAACTTCGACACGGCGGTGCCGTTCCCGATTCCGAAGAGCGGCGTGGAAGTCATCTGGAACCACATCACCCGTTATCGCGGCGGCAGCGTGACTCGTCTGGTGACCCAGGCAACGCCACAACCGAACGGCTCGTTCAGCCTGGTGTATTTCCAGGACCAGTTCGTGTTCCGCGACAAGATGAAGGACTACGACCCGAAAAACCCGGGCAACATCCTGTTCTACTTCAAGCAGAAAGTGACCGCGCCGGCACGTCTGGCCGGTGGTGTGCTGCTGGTGCACGAGACGCTTGATCAGGTTAAAGAGCCACGTTCGGCGTGGGTCTACAACGCCGGTCAGCGTCGTGTGCGCCGTGCGCCACAAGTGTCCTATGACGGCCCGGGTACTGCGGCGGACGGCCTGCGTACCTCCGACAACCTCGACATGTTCAACGGTGCACCGGATCGCTACGACTGGAAGCTCGAAGGCAAGAAAGAGATGTACATCGCTTCCGACAGCTACAAGCTCGACGATCCGAAACTCAAATACACCGACATCATCAAGGCTGGCCACATCAATCAGGACCTTGCCCGTTACGAGCTGCGCCGCGTCTGGCATGTGGTTGCAACCCTGAAGGAAGGTCAGCGCCACATCTACGCCAAGCGTGACTTCTACATCGACGAAGACACCTGGCAAGCTGCCGTGATCGATCACTACGACGGTCGTGGTCAGCTGTGGCGTGTGGCCGAGGCGCATGCCGAGGACTACTACGACAAGCAAGTGCCGTGGTACGCCCTGGAAACTCTCTACGACCTGCAGTCCGGCCGCTACCTGGCACTGGGTATGAAGAACGAAGAGAAGCAGGCGTATGACTTCGGTTTCACCGCCACCACCAGCGATTTCACCCCGGCCGCTCTGCGTCAGGACGGTGTTCGCTAAACCGCTGTAGACGCGAGGCCGCATCCTCGTGAAAACGCCCCGACTGGTTCGGGGCGTTTTTTTTCGTGTAGGAGCTGCCGAAGGCTGCGATCTTTTGATTTTTAAATATCAACATCAAAAGATCGCAGCCTTCGGCAGCTCCTACAGGGGGGGGGGACGTGCATACGTGTCTGTAGTCTTTTTGTAGCCATTTGTAGCAGCAACCTTCATAACCGGTTCGTTTAAGGCTAGTCTGCGGACATCTGCAACGCCGCCAACAGCAATTCGAACAAGAGCCGGCCATGACTGATCTGTCCCCACTTCCGGGTCCCGCAAGCGTTGCCGTCGCGGCACTGGACGGGCGTTTTTTTCGCCCGCCGCTGCCTGACGGATACGTCTTGCGACCACGCCTTTGCGAGCGTCTGCAGGCCGGGCTCGGCGGGCGGCTGTTGCTGGTCAGCGCGCCTGCCGGGTTTGGCAAGAGTTCGCTGGCGGTGGAATTCTGCCAAAGTCTGCCGGCGCATTGGCAGAGCCTCTGGCTGGGCTTGAGCCCGCGCGACAGCGACCCCGGGCGGTTTCTCGAGCGCCTGCTCGAAGGCTTGCAGGATTACTTTCCGCAACTGGGCAGCCGCGCACTGGGCCTGCTGAAGATGCGTCAGCGCCACCAGCCGTTTGCCTTCGAAGAATGGCTCGACGGCTTGCTCGATGAGCTGACGCTGCACCTCGATCCGGCAACGCCGCTGCTGCTGGTTCTCGACGATTACCATCTCGCCCAAGGGCCCGTGCTCGACCGTTGCCTGCAATTTTTCCTCAATCATTTGCCCGATGGCTTGCTGGTCATGGTCACCAGTCGGCAGCGTCCGGACTGGCATCTGGCGCGCCTGCGCCTGTCGCGGCAACTGCTCGAACTGCATGAGCAGGACCTGCGCCTGACCCATGACGAAGCCTTGACCCTGCTCGATCGCCACAGCACATCACTGCGCGGCGAGGCCCTGGAAAACCTTATCCAGCGCAGCGAAGGCTGGGTCGCCGGGCTGCGTTTCTGGCTGCTCGCGGTGTCTGAGGCCGGCAGCGATACGGCATTGCCGCAAGCGCTGAACGGCGGGGAAGGGCTGATCCGCGACTATCTCCTTGAAGAAGTCATCGATTGCCTGCCCGCCGAAGTGCAAGCCTTTCTCTACGACACGGCGCCACAGGAACGCTTCTGCAGTGAGTTGTGCGATGCCGTGCGCGAAGCTCATGACAGCGCCGAGATCTTGCGCTTCCTGCTGGCGCATCAGGTTTTTCTGGTGCCGCTCGACGAGCACGGGCATTGGTATCGCTATCACCATTTGTTCTCTGATCTATTGCGCAGCCGGCCGATTGCTCAGGCGATGGTGCCGACTGCAACGCTGCATTTGCGTGCCTGTCGCTGGTTCAACGCACAGGGGCTGCTGGATGAAGCGGTTGAACAGGCGTTGCGCGCCGGTCACCTCGATGTCGCCGCGAACCTGGTGCAGAACCTCTCCGAGGAGCAACTGCTGGCCGAGCAAAACGTCGGCATGTTGTTGCGCTGGAAAATGGACCTGCCCGACAGCCTGCTGATCAGCACGCCTCGTCTTATCGTTCTCTACAGTTGGGCACTGGGGCTGGCCTGTCAGCTCGATGCCGCCGAAGAGTTGTCCAGCCACCTGAGCCGCTTTCTGCCGGCGCCTTCCGCTACCGCGCAAAAGTCGATGCTCGCGCAATGGCTGGCGTTGAGCGGGATCATCGCCCGCGGTCGCGGCCATCGTGAATTGACCCTCAGGTATTGCACCGAAGCACTGGAGAGCCTGCCCGCCAAACGCTACGGTCAACGGCTGATGTGTTTGTCGACGCTGTCCAATCTGGCGATTGCCGACGGTGATCTGTGGCGCGCGCGCGGCCTGAATCGTGAATCCCTTGAACTGGCTCAGCGCGTCGGCAACCCGTTGTTCGAAGCGTTGGCGCATTACGACCGTGCCCGCGTATTGCAGGCACGCGGCGAAATCCTCCGCGCGCTGGATGAAGTGCATCAAGGGCTGGAGCGCCTGCGCGGTTTGTCGCCGCAACGTTTGTACGCGGTTCGCGCGCGGCTGACGCTGTACGAAGGTTTTCTACTGGCCATGCGCTTGCAGCCGCAAGCCGCTCGCGTGCGTCTGCTGGCCGGCATCGGCGAGGCGCGGGCCTGTCGCGATATCAGCGTATTGATCGGCCATTGCGTCATCGCTCGACTGGAGGGCAGCAGCGGCGAGTTCGCCAAGGCTTTTGCCGAACTCGCCGAAGCCGAACGACTGATGCACATCTGGGACGTGCCGCCGATCTACTATCTGGCGATGATCACGTTGGTCAAATGTGAGCTGTGGCTGGCGCAGGGTCGCACTGATCTGGCCGAGGCGTGGCTGGCGCGTCTTGGTCAGACTTACACGGGCGAACGTGCTGCCGCACCACCAGAGTTTCATCCACAGTTGCCGTTGCATGTTGAACTGCAACAGGCGTTGCTCGACATGATTCAAGGACAACCGATGCTCGCCGAAGGGCGGCTGAATGTATTGCATGAAAATGGTCAGCAGACCGGGCGCCAGTTGCTCAGTGTGATGGCGTTGACGCAGAAGGTCGCGTTGCTGCTGGCGGCTGGACGCGAGCCGGAAGCGCGCAAGGCGTTGAGCCAGGCACTGGAAGCTGCGGCCGGGGGAGTGTTGCAACCGTTCGATGCGTTGGTGAAAGGACATGCAGACTGGTTGCGCGGGCAGTTACAGGCTTCACCAGCGTTGGCGGCCCAACAGTTGCTGGAGCAATGCCCACCTGCCACAACCCGACCAGCCGCCGAGTTCGCGACCACCGAACAACTCAGCAGTCGGGAGCTGGCAGTGTTACGTCTAATCGCCCAAGGCTGTTCGAATCAGGAGATCAGCGAGCAGTTGTACATTTCGTTGCATACGGTGAAAACCCACGCCAGCCATATCAACAGCAAGTTGGGCGTCGAAAGGCGTACGCAGGCGGTGGCGCGGGCGAAAGAGTTGGGGGTATTGCAGTAATTGTTGCCTGAAGCCTCTGGCGCACGGCAGACCTTGAGCCAGAGGTTATCGGTTACTTCTGTTCGGCAGAGCCCACACTCTTTATCGATCCCTCACGGTTCAGAATCGAAATCAGGCCCAAGGCGCAATCATCCACCGTTTTGCTGGCAATTGACTGCTGCAGATTCTCGCTCAACACGGCTCTGAATTTTTTCACCGGCAAGGTTGCATTCCACTCCAGTAGTTTCTGGACGGCGGGTGCAGGAGCGCCGCTGGATTTTTGATAAAGGCTTTCTGCGGTGCCATCACTCATGATCACGAAACCCGTGGGCGCTTCGATATGCCCGCGGTACAGCCGCAGCTTGGATATCGCTTTAGGATCCGTCAGAAACCAGGTGGTATTGGCGAACTCGCCGTTTTCCGGAGGTGAAAGCGTTTGCAGTTGTCCGTTGGAATCAACACTGGCAATAACGCCGTCTCCCAAGTGCCCCGCGATATAGCGTCCGCGCGAGTACGCGACGAACGACAGCGTGCAGGCCAGGTCGTTGATGGTGCAGCCGAGCTTGGCGGATTTACGCCTGAACGCGTCCAGGCAGCGATTGACCAAGCGCTGGGTGGCCTTCGCGTTGTGCTTGTCCATGTTCTGCCAAAGGCTTTCGAAATTTTTGCAAACGTAGGCGAGGGTCGCGGTGACCGCGACCTGGGCGCCGATGTCTGATCGTTCTCTGGAGCCGGCACCGTCAGCCAATGAAATGCAGGTCACGCCGTTGGACTCTCTGGCTGCCACATAGTCCTGGCAAGGACTCCGGGTTTTCAGATGCGAGCGCCCAGCCACAGACGCGAATGCGGTTTTACAGGTGAAGTCGACCGAGAGCTCAGACATGGCTCAGACCTGTCCCCATGCTTCGATACCTTTGATATCCAGCGGCACCGCGTCACCCGGTGTCGACTGAGATGCACGTGAGACGCTTTTGCTCAGCCAGCCAAAGAACTCATTGAAACGCAGGCCTTTGAGGCGAAGCGGGGGGCGCGACGGCGAAAAGCGAGCGAGCGACTGAACGTTTGCGGCTTCACCGATCGCGATCGGAAACACCGTCAGTTTACGTTTACTGATCAGGTCGGTTACGCGAGTGGCCGCTTCGTCGATGTCATCGGTTGGCTCGCCATCCGTCATGAGGACCATCCAGGGCTGGAAGTAGTCGACGCCGGCCTGTTGGTAATCTTCCTTGCGTGCCTCCAGCAGATCCAGAGCGATGCTCACGGCGTGTCCCATCGGGGTCATGCCGGAGGCGACCAGCGGTGGCACGTCCTGACGGCTGATGGAGCCGAAATCCATCACCTTTTGCGCTGTGCCGCCGAAAGTCACGATGCAGATTTCAGCGGCATATTGCGCCACGTCATCTTCGCGAATTGCTTCGAAAAACATCCTGACACCCGACTGCAGTTCCGCAATCGGTTGGCCTTCCATCGATCCGCTGACATCCAGAACAAGGCAGACGGGTACGCGTGTGGTCGGGTTTTCAGCGAGTTCTTCCTGGCTGAGGAGGTAATTGTTTTCTGGCATGGAAGTGTCCTTTTAGGGGGAGCGTTATAAAAAACGCTTCAAGAGTCTTTTGAACCAGCGCGTCACATAGCTTTCCGGTTGGCGCGGGCGCGCAGGTGGAGAGACGTGGGATTGCGGTCGAGTGGCGTTCGGTTGCTGTTGCGGTCTTGCCGACGCGGGGCGAGCAGGGGGAGGCGCAGCGACGGGGGCAGTGAGTCCAGGTACAGGCGTCACCACTTTGGGCACTGGCGGTGGAGTCGGTCGAGGCGTGACAGGTGCTGGGGGTGGCGCCGCACGTTGGCCAGCCTGCTCGATTTTCTTCTGGCTTTCACTGGCCAGTTTTTTCAGTTTTGCTGCTTTCTGGCATTCCGAGCAAATTGTCGGTTTGCCCGCCGCCTTCATTTTTTCAAACCATTTTTTGGAAACTTTGTGGTTTTTTTTGCAACTGCCGCAGACATCCTCAATGGGGTCACTGATATGAAATTCGGCAGGAAACAAATCATCGCTATGCTTGTTTTTGCGCAGATCTTCGCCGTACTGCGTCAGCAGTTTCAGCCAGTCACTGATGGGGCGTCGCTGATTGTCTTCGAATGTATTGCTGAATGCCTGTTTGACCAGATACGGCAAATGGCTCCAGATGTGCTGCCATGTGCCCACCGGCGTGACGCTCGCTCTGCCAATGCCACTACCTTTTTTGAATCGGTAGGGGAAGTTCATGGCCTTGATATTGTCGGAAGCCGTTCCGCCACCCTGTTGAGAGTAGGGTGGTTTGCCGGGTAACAGGATCATGAACAGCATGGTGGCAATGGCGAACAACTCATGATTCTTTGTTCGCAGGTAGTCGCCATATTTTTTGTCCTGGATCTCCGGTGCGGTGAAGGGCACCGTGCCCACTTCACAGGGAAAATGCCCGATCTGGAAGCTATCGGTATCGACCACCCAGACCTTGTTGCTGTCCGATGTGACGAGCAGATTCATCGGGTTGATGTCGCCCACGATGATGTTCAGCGAGTGCAGGTATTGCACCTGTTTGAGAAACGCGGTCGCGACATTCACCAGATCGCGTCGAGTCCATTTCGCGAACTTACTCTGCAGTACGTGTTTGATAAACACCGTGGTGTGTAGTGGTTTGCCTTCTGCCTGAGGCATGACATAACCGACGAACTCTTTTTGCGCATTGAAAACCAACTCGCTCGGCCAGCAGATGCCGGGCTCGACGATCTTGCGCGTCACCATAAGGCTGATTTTCTCACGGCGCCGGGTTGTGAGTTTTTCAGTGTGATAGATCTTGCACACCTGCGCGTGGCCGACCACGGGGTGAATGGTTCCCTCTCCACCGGAGCTGATGGATTTGTCCAGCGTCAGTTGGCGTCCACTTGAGGTTGTGACGACCGAGCCCGCCGTGACGCGTTCACCTTTGTTACGGATAACAACGTCGGCAGTGAGCAGAGGGCTTTGGGGAAGATCGAAAGGTATGATTGGTGCAGGTGCAGGTGCAGGTGCAGGTGCAGGTGCAGGTGACGGTGCCCTGCCGGTCCAGCGTTGAGCTCTGGTCTGCGCGGCTTTGCATTGAGCGAGTTGCAACTCGTCACAAGTCAGTAACAGCAAGTCGTAGTGACGGCACCAGTCGACGACGTCACCGGAGGGGGTCCGTTCCAATGGCGCAGTCGTGCGTTTGAGCGCGAAGATCGAATGGCCATTGAAGGTGCACTCGCTCAGCAAGTCGTCGGGATGTAGCGCGATACCTTTCGGCAGCGCCCGCAGCGGTCGTGAGGCCTGGCTGCTGAAAAAGCGGAAAAAGTCGCGAGCGTTTTTGTGGACCTGCTCGGTTCCCTTTGTGAGGGACTCAAGCTTCAGAAGATCGGAATGGGTAATAAAGGGCAGTCCATTCCTTGCGCGGATGCGGTTGATAATATCCGGGTCCAAAAAAAGGACGCTTTTATCGACGAGCACGTGTTCCATTGAAGGGGGCATTGGCTTCCTGCCGTCTTGTTTCAAAATTGGCACGGCGCGAGGATAACCTATCAATTTTGCGGATCACAACCGCGTTAAAACGCCTTGCTATCAGGATTTAAACCATGCAAACCCCGAATACCGCGCTCATCCGCGAAACCTTCCCCGTCGGCCCGCTCCAGTGCAACTGCACGATCATCGGCGATCCGATCACCAAAAAAGCCATCGTCGTCGACCCGGGTGGCAACCCTGATCTGATCATGGCGCGCCTCGACACCCTCGGCCTGAAAGTCGTCAGCATCATCCACACCCACGCGCATCTCGATCACTTTCTCGCCTCTGGCCAGATGAAAGAGAAAACCGGCGCGACCCTGCATTTGCACAAGGATGACCAGTTTTTATGGGACAACCTTGAGATGCAGTGCCAGATGTTCGGCGTGCCATACACCCCGGTGCCATCACCGGATCGCTGGCTCAGCGATGACGAAGAACTGGCCTGCGGTTGTGGCGTGGCGCTGCACACGCCGGGTCATACGCCAGGTTCCATGAGCTTTTGGTTTTCCGAGGCTAAGCTGTTGATTGCCGGCGACACGCTGTTTCGTCGCGGCGTAGGGCGCACGGATTTGTGGGGCGGCGATCAGGCGACCATCGTGCGTTCGATCAAGCAGCGGTTGTACACCCTGGACGAAGACGCAATCGTTGTTGCCGGGCATGGTCCGGACACGCGTCTGGGCGATGAGATGCGCGAAAACCCGTTTGTGCGGGCCTAAATATTTTGTCACGAGTGTACGGCGGAATTTTTGTGCATTGTCATGATCCAACGCCCGCAGAGGTCCATTGCCAAACGGCCGCTGCATCACAGAATGCAAAAGTAGGAGCTCTCAATGTTCACCAAGCGTCGTTTGATTATTGTCGCTACTGCCGTGGCCTTGCTGTCCGGCTGCGCCTCGCCCAATCCTTATGACAATCAGGGCCAGGCCGACGGTGGCTCCCAGGGCATGAGCAAAACCGCCAAGTACGGTGGCCTGGGTGCGCTGGCCGGTGCACTGGCGGGTGCCGCCATTGACCATAACAACCGCGGCAAGGGTGCCTTGATCGGTGCCGCTGTGGTCGGTGCTTCGGCAGCCGGTTATGGTTACTACGCCGACAAGCAGGAAGCCAAGCTGCGTGCGAGCATGGCCAATACCGGGGTTGAAGTGCAGCGTCAGGGCGATCAGATCAAGCTGATCATGCCGGGCAATATCACGTTCGCTACCGATTCGGCGAACATCGCTTCGAGCTTCTATCAGCCGCTGAACAATCTGGCCAACTCGTTGAAAGAGTTCAACCAGAACCAGATCGAGATCGTCGGCTACACCGACAGCACCGGTAGCCGCCAGCACAACATGGACCTGTCCCAGCGTCGTGCGCAGAGCGTGGCGACTTACCTGACCTCGCAAGGTGTCAGCGGTGCCAACCTGACGGCCCGTGGCGCCGGTCCGGACAATCCGATTGCCAGCAACGGCGACGTCAATGGCCGCGCGCAGAACCGTCGGGTTGAGGTCAACCTGAAGGCGATTCCGGGCCAGCAATATGGTGGTCAGCAGCAACAGCCGGGTACGGTTCAGCAATATCCTTAACTGAATGCCTGAATGAAGAAATGCCCGATCCTGTGATCGGGCATTTTTTTGTGTGGCCTTTGCCGGCGCCATCGCGAGCAGGCTCACTCCTACAGTTTGAAATGCATTCCCCTGTAGGAGTGAGCCTGCTCGCGATGGCGATCAACCAGACACTACAAAACCATCAGATACAAAAAAGCCCCCGGACAACACAATTGTCCGGGGGCTTTTTCTTTGGTGCGAAGACTGATTACTTCTTCAGACCATAATGCTCATCGAGCATGCCCGGCGAGTTCGGGGTCTTCGGTGCGTAGTCGCGTGGAGGCTCCTGATCGCGCGGTGGCGTCAGGCGTTCACGCGGTGCCTGCGCTGCGTCGGCGTGCAGGGCGGCGATCAGGCGCTGGCGGGTTTGCTCGTCCAGGGCCAGACGATTGGCGCCCTCGGCGAGGTGATCCTGCACTTCCTGATAGCTCTGGGTCAGCTTCTTGACCAGCATCGCGGTGCTGTTGAAGTGGGTGACCACCTCGTTTTGATAACTGTCGAAACGCTCCTGGATATCATCCAGTTGACGCTGCGTGCGGCTCGGCGCGGCGTTTGGAGCAACGCGCGCGATCAGGAATCCAATGGCGACACCCACAACCAGGGCAAGAGTCGGTAACAACCAAACTAAGAGCGAGTGTTCCACGAGTCCTTCCTCTATAAACGGCTTTGCTTTACGTTAACGGCTCGAACCTGCGCTGTATACCGCGATTCACTCGCAATAGATTGGCACAGACAATTTGCTAGACGAGTCGACCCGATTCGAGGTCACGGAGTTCCTTCCTTGCTGATGCGTGAAACCCCTGTAGTGATTGACGGCCCGGTGGGTCAACTTGAGTCTCTTTACCTGGATAGCGAGCAGCCGCGCGGCATTGCGCTGATCTGCCATCCGAACCCGGTGCAGGGCGGCACCATGCTCAACAAGGTCGTTTCGACCCTGCAGCGCACCGCGCGCGACGCGGGCCTGATCACCTTGCGCTTCAACTACCGCGGCGTTGGCGCCAGCGAAGGGTCGCATGACATGGGCACCGGTGAAGTCGATGACGCGCAAGCCGCCGCTGCGTGGCTGCTGGAAAAACACCCGAATCTGCCCCTGACACTGTTCGGGTTCTCCTTCGGCGGATTTGTTGCCGCAAGTCTCGGCGGTCGTCTCGAAGCACAAGGCGTGCAGCTCAAGCACCTGTTCATGGTCGCGCCAGCGGTGATGCGTCTTGGCGAGCAGGATCAACTGCCACAACACGGCGAACTCACGGTCATCCAGCCAGAAACCGACGAAGTCATCGATCCTCAGTTGGTCTACGACTGGTCGGAAAAACTCCAGCGCCCCCATGAGCTGCTGAAAGTGGCAGAATGCGGACACTTTTTTCATGGCAAGTTGACCGATCTCAAGGATCTGATCCTGCCGCGTCTTTCGAATTGATTGCAGTCTGACAAGCGATTACCCATGACGAACCGTACCCGCATCCTCACCGGCATCACCACCACCGGCACGCCGCACCTGGGCAACTACGCCGGCGCCATCCGCCCGGCGATCCTCGCCAGCCGCGATAGCAATGCCGATTCGTTCTACTTCCTGGCCGACTACCACGCCCTGATCAAATGCGATGACCCGCTGCGCATCCAGCGCTCGCGTCTGGAAATCGCTGCGACCTGGCTGGCTGGTGGCCTGGATGTCGATCGTGTGACCTTCTACCGTCAGTCCGACATTCCGGAAATCCCTGAACTGACTTGGCTGCTGACCTGCGTTGCCGCCAAGGGCCTGCTCAACCGCGCGCACGCCTACAAGGCGTCGGTGGACAAGAACGTCGAAACCGGTGAAGACCCGGATGCCGGTATCACCATGGGCCTCTACAGCTATCCGGTGCTGATGGCGGCGGACATCCTGATGTTCAACGCGCACAAGGTGCCGGTCGGTCGCGACCAGATCCAGCACGTGGAAATGGCCCGTGATATCGGTCAGCGCTTCAACCATCTGTTCGGCCAGGGCAAAGAATTCTTCACCATGCCGGAAGCGCTGATCGAGGAAAGCGTGGCGACGTTGCCAGGTCTCGACGGTCGCAAGATGTCGAAGAGCTATGACAACACCATTCCGTTGTTCTCCAGCGCCAAAGAGATGAAGGACGCGATTTCGCGGATCGTCACCGACTCCAAAGCGCCAGGCGAAGCCAAGGATCCGGACAACTCGCACCTGTTCACCCTGTTCCAGGCCTTCGCCACACCGGCGCAGGCCGACGAGTTCCGCAGCGAACTGTTGGGCGGTCTGGGTTGGGGGGAGGCGAAGAACCGTCTGTTCCAGTTGCTCGACAACCAGCTGGGCGAAGCTCGCGACAAGTATCACCAGTTGATCGAACGTCCGGCAGACCTGGAAGACATCCTGCAGATCGGCGCGAAAAAAGCCCGTGCCGTGGCGACGCCGTTCCTCAATGAACTGCGCGAAGCCGTTGGCCTGCGCTCGTTCGTCAATCAGGTGCAAGTCGCTGCGACCACCAAGAAGAAAGCCGCGAAGGCTGCCCGCTTCGTCAGCTTCCGTGAAGATGACGGCAGCTTCCGTTTCCGTCTGCTGGCGGCGGATGGCGAGCAACTGCTGCTGTCGCGCAACTTCGCCGATGGCAAAACCGCGGGGCAGGTGACCAAGCAGCTGCAATCCGGCCAGCCTCTGGATGTGCGCAGCGAAGACCTGAGCTTCAGCGTGTGGCTGCAAGGCGAGTGTGTCGGCGACAGCCCGGCGTTCGCCGACGTTGCCGCACGGGACGCGGCCATCGCGGCTCTGCGCGTCGCGCTGACTCCGGTTCAGGACTAATCCGCGGCGCGGCCCGACCAAGGGCTGATTGCCATTCCCACGGGCCGTCGCTACAGTGACGGCCCGTTTTTGTTGCCTTGCTAACGAATTATGACGCCCCTAGAACGATACCAAGCTGATCTGAAACGCCCGGACTTCTTCCATGATGCCGCGCAGGAAACTGCTGTGCGTCATTTGCAGCGCCTTTACGAGGACCTGATCGCCGCCGATCAGAACAAGCCGGGCCTGCTGAGCAAACTGTTTGGCAAAAAAGATCAGACGCCGGTCAAGGGCCTGTATTTCTGGGGCGGCGTGGGTCGCGGCAAGACTTACCTGGTCGACACCTTCTTCGAAGCGCTGCCGTTCAAGGAAAAGACCCGCACCCACTTCCACCGCTTCATGAAGCGTGTGCACGAAGAGATGAAGACCCTCGGCGGCGAGAAAAACCCGCTGACCATCATCGCCAAGCGTTTTGCGACTGAATCGCGGGTGATCTGCTTCGATGAATTCTTCGTCTCCGACATCACCGACGCCATGATTCTCGGCACGCTGATGGAAGAACTGTTCAAAAACGGCGTGACCCTGGTCGCGACGTCGAACATCGTTCCGGACGGTCTGTACAAGGATGGCCTGCAACGTGCGCGCTTCCTGCCAGCGATCGCGCTGATCAAGCAGAACACCGAGATCGTCAACGTCGACAGCGGCGTCGACTACCGTCTTCGTCATCTCGAACAAGCGGAACTGTTCCACTATCCGCTCGACGAGGCCGCTCACGAGAGCTTGCGCAAGAGCTTCAAGGCGCTGACGCCGGAATGCACGGCCGCCGTCGAGAACGACGTGCTGATGATCGAGAACCGTGAAATTCGTGCGTTGCGCACTTGCGATGACGTGGCCTGGTTCGACTTCCGTGAACTGTGCGACGGTCCGCGCAGCCAGAACGACTACATCGAACTGGGCAAGATCTTCCACGCCGTGCTGCTCAGCGGTGTCGAGCAGATGAGCGTCACCACCGACGACATCGCCCGCCGCTTCATCAACATGGTCGACGAATTCTACGACCGTAACGTCAAGCTGATCATTTCTGCTGAAGTCGAGCTGAAGGATCTGTACACCGGCGGGCGTTTGAACTTCGAGTTCCAGCGCACGCTGAGCCGTCTGCTGGAGATGCAATCGCACGAGTTCCTGTCGCGGGCGCACAAGCCTTAAACAGTTTTCGGCAAATGAAAAGGGCCTGCAATTGCAGGCCCTTTTTTGTATCTGAAATTCACCGCACAACCTTGTAGGAGTGAGCCTGCTCGCGATAGCGGTGTGTCAGTCGCATCAATGCTGCATGGACGGACGCAATCGCGAGCAGGCTCACTCCTACATGGATTTGTGTGTGGGCAGAGGGCTATGCAGCCTGCTGAAACTGCTGCCGATACTGGTTCGGCGACAGCTCGGTGTGCTGGCGGAACAGCCGCGCAAAGAAGCTCGCATCGTCGTAACCGACTTCATAACTGATGGTCTTGATGCTCTTGCGGCTGCCGGACAGCAAGCCTTTGGCTGTCTCGATGCGCAGGCGTTGCAGGTAGTGCAACGGTTTGTCGCCGGTGGCGGTCTGGAAGCGGCGCATGAAATTGCGGATGCTCATGCCGTGCTCGCGGGCCACGTCTTCGAAGCGGAACTTGTCGGCGAAATGCTCTTCGAGCCAGTGCTGGATCTGCAGGATGATCACGTCCTGATGTAGCTTCTGGCCGCCGAAACCGATACGTCCCGGCGAATAGCTGCGCTGCACTTCATAGAGGATGTCGCGGGCGACGGCTTGCGCCACGTTGGCGCCGCAAAAGCGCTCGATCAGATAGATGTAGAGGTCGCAGGCAGAAGTAGTGCCGCCGGCGCAGTACAGGTTGTCGGCGTCGGTCAGGTGTTTGTCCTGATTGAGATAAACCTTCGGGAAGCGCTCGGCAAATGCATTGAAGAAACGCCAGTAGGTGGTCGCTTCCTTGCCATTGAGCAGACCGGCCTCGGCCAGCCAGAACACCCCGGTGGCTTCGCCGCAGAGCACGGCGCCGCGCGCATGCTGCTCGCGTAACCATGGCAGGACTTGTGGGTAACGGCTGCACAACGTGTCGAAATCGTCCCAGAACGCTGGAAGGATAATCACGTCGGCGTTTTCCAGACCGCCGTCCACTGGCATCACCACGTCACTGAAGCTGTTCACCGGTTTGCCGTCAGGACTGACCAGACGCGTTTCGAACGCCGGTGTCAGGCCGTGGCCCAGTTGTTTGCCGTAACGCAGGCTGGCCAGATGGAAGAAATCCTTGGCTTGCATGAGAGTGGAGGCGAAAACCCGGTCGATAGCCAGGATGCTGACGCGCCGCAAGGGCGTGGAGACTTGCTTAGACATAATTCAACTTTTGTTTTGTTTTTATAAGGGAAAGTGGTCACCAGACGGCTGGATCGTCTTATTTTTTGTCGGATGTGTCCAGTGTCCTGTATCGGAGGTGAGGCTTAGTCTCTGAAGGTCACATCCCTCCAACAAGAAAGAAAGGTGCCGCATGATCCCCAGAACCTTGTTCAGCTCCGAGCACGAATTGTTCCGCGACAGCGTACGAACCTTCCTCGAAAAAGAGGCCGTGCCGTTCCATGCTCAGTGGGAAAAACAAGGCCATATCGACCGCAAGCTGTGGAACAAGGCAGGTGAGGCAGGGATGCTTTGCTCGCATCTGCCGGAAGAGTACGGCGGCCTGGGGGCGGACTTTCTTTACAGCGCGGTGGTGATTGAAGAGGTCGGTCGACTGGGCTTGACCGGGATCGGTTTCTCGCTGCATTCGGACATCGTTGCGCCCTACATCCTGCATTACGGCAGTGAAGCGCTGAAGCACAAATACCTGCCGAAACTGGTCTCGGGCGAAATGGTCACGGCGATTGCCATGACCGAGCCGGGTGCCGGCTCCGATCTGCAAGGGGTCAAGACCACCGCGGTGCTGGACGGTGATGAATATGTGATCAACGGTTCGAAAACCTTCATCACCAATGGCTTTCTCGCCGATCTGGTGATCGTCGTCGCCAAGACTGATCCGAAGGCTGGCGCGAAGGGCACCAGCCTGTTTCTGGTCGAGGCGAATACGCCGGGCTTCGAGAAGGGCAAACGCCTGGAGAAGGTTGGAATGAAGGCTCAGGACACGTCGGAATTGTTTTTCCAGGACGTGCGTGTGCCGAAGGAGAACCTGTTGGGTCAGGCCGGGGCAGGGTTTGCCTACCTGATGCAGGAGCTGCCGCAGGAGCGCCTGACCGTGGCGATCGGTGGGCTGGCTTCAGCCGAGGCTGCCCTGAAGTGGACGCTCGATTACACCCGTGATCGCAAGGCGTTCGGCAAGGCGATTGCCGACTTCCAGAACACCCGCTTCAAGCTCGCAGAGATGGCGACTGAAATTCAGATCGGCCGCGTGTTCGTCGACAAATGTCTGGAGCTGCATCTGCAAGGCAAGCTCGATGTGCCGACGGCGGCGATGGCCAAGTATTGGGGCACCGACCTGCAATGCAAAGTGCTCGACGAATGCGTGCAGTTGCATGGCGGTTACGGCTTCATGTGGGAATACCCTATAGCGCGGGCGTGGGCGGATGCGCGGGTGCAGCGGATTTATGCCGGGACCAATGAAATCATGAAGGAGATCATTGCGCGTTCGCTGTAGGTTTTCGGCGGCTGTCAGACCGCTATCGCGAGCAGGCTCACTCCTACAGGGAAACGCATTCCAAAGTGTAGGAGTGAGCCTGCTCGCGAAGCTTTTAGCGGCTGATCACGGCGCAGGGTTCGGATAATCCTTGTGAATCGCCTCGATCCCCGCCAGCACTTCATCGGAAAGTTTCAGGTCAAAACTGGCAATGTTGCTGTCCAGTTGCTCAAGCGTCGTCGCACCAATGATGTTGCTGGTGACGAATGGTTGCTGAGTGACAAAGGCCAGCGCCATCTGCGCCGGGTCCAGACCGTGTTCACGAGCCAGCGCCACGTAGCGACTGCACGCGGCTTCCGATTGCGCGTTGAAATAGCGGCTGAAGCGGCTGTAGAGGCTCAGACGACCTTTTGGCGGACGCGCACCACCTTCGTACTTGCCCGACAGGAAACCGAACGCCAGCGGCGAATAGGCGAGCAAACCGCACTGTTCGCGGATGGCGATTTCCGCCAGGCCGACTTCAAAGCTGCGGTTGAGCAGGTTGTACGGGTTCTGGATCGACACCGCACGCGGCCAGCCACGGGCCTCGGCCAGAGCGAGGAAACGCATGGTGCCCCACGGCGTCTCATTGGACAGGCCGATGTGGCGAATCTTGCCGGCCTTCACCTGTTCGTCGAGCGCTTCCAGGGTGTCTTCGAGCGGGGTGAGGTTGGCTTCGATCTTGTGCTTGTAGCCCAACTGTCCGAAAAAGTTGGTGCTGCGCTCAGGCCAGTGCAATTGATAAAGATCGATATAGTCGGTCTGCAAGCGCTTGAGGCTGGCATCCACCGCTTCGGTGATGTGCTGGCGGTTGTGGCGCAGGTTTTTGTCGCGGATGTAGTCGATGGTGTTGCCGGGGCCGGCGATCTTGCTGGCGAGGATCCAGTCGGCGCGGTCGCCGCGACTTTTGAAGTAGTTGCCGATGTAGCGCTCGGTGGTGGCATAGGTTTCGGCTTTCGGCGGCACCGGATACATTTCGGCGGTGTCGATGAAGTTGATCCCGGCCTCTTTGGCCCGTTCAATCTGCGCGAAGGCTTCAGCTTCAGTGTTTTGCTCGCCCCAGGTCATGGTGCCGAGGCAGATTGCACTCACGTTCAGGTCGGTACGGCCTAGCTGGCGATAGTCCATCGGGTGCTCCTTGGGCAAAACAATCATAAAAGCAGGTTGAAATATTTTTCGCAATCTGCATAATTGCCGACCTCTTTCTGCAGTGGAAGTGATGCGCCGCCGCCGAAGAATCTTGCCGTTGAACGGACGCGCCGACCCGAGCCCCCGAAAGCGTCTGTATCCGGCTGCCTTTGACTTGTCAAAGTACGCACTATTCAGTAAGATCCGCCGTCTAATTTACAGGGCGGCCCCTGAGGCTATAAAGAATGAAAACTTTTACTGCTAAACCGGAAACAGTAAAGCGCGACTGGTTTGTCGTCGACGCTGCTGGTCAGACCCTGGGTCGTCTGGCCACCGAAATCGCGAGCCGTCTGCGTGGCAAGCACAAGCCTGAGTACACTCCTCACGTTGACACCGGCGACTACATCGTCGTAATCAATGCTGAGCAGATTCGTGTTACCGGTGCTAAAACCACTGACAAAATGTACTACTCCCACTCCGGTTTCCCGGGCGGCATCAAGTCGATCAACTTTGAAAAGCTGATCGCCAAAGCCCCTGAGCGCGTGATCGAGACCGCGGTTAAAGGCATGCTGCCTAAAAACCCACTGGGTCGCGACATGTACCGTAAGCTGAAAGTCTATGCGGGCGCTGCACACCCACATACTGCTCAGCAGCCCCAAGAACTGAAGTTTTAACGGAATAGTACATTATGTCGGCGACTCAAAATTACGGCACTGGCCGTCGCAAGACCGCAACCGCACGCGTTTTCCTGCGTCCGGGTACTGGTAACATCTCCATCAACAACCGTTCGCTGGATAACTTCTTCGGCCGCGAAACTGCCCGCATGGTAGTTCGTCAGCCACTGGAGCTGACCGAGACTGTCGAGAAGTTCGACATCTACGTCACCGTGATCGGCGGTGGTGTAAGTGGTCAGGCTGGCGCAATCCGCCACGGCATCACTCGCGCTCTGATGGACTACGACGAAACCCTGCGTGGCGCTCTGCGCAAAGCTGGCTTCGTTACTCGCGACGCCCGTGAAGTTGAACGTAAGAAAGTTGGTCTGCGTAAAGCGCGTAAGCGTCCGCAGTACTCGAAGCGTTAATTTCGCTTCCACGTTCAAAAAGAACGCCCGATTCCTCACGGAACCGGGCGTTTTTTTATGCCTGCGATTTATCAAAAGAATTGCGCTGTGACAACTTGCCACATTCGTAGACCCCCTATACTGCAAGGCTTGAGGGTGAGAGCTCCGGGTAATTCCCTTGTCAGAATTGGGGCTTTTCATTACCATCTCGGCAAAATTTTTATAAGTAACATTGATTTATTTAGTAGATGCCTGATTTAACAGGCCACAAAGCTGATGGGAGAGGACTGAATGAGCAATGACGGCGTGAATGCAGGCCGGCGTCGCTTCTTGGTAGCAGCCACATCCGTGGTGGGTGCTGCAGGAGCGGTGGGGGCTGCGGTCCCGTTCGTGGGGTCATGGTTTCCCAGTGCCAAGGCGAAAGCCGCTGGTGCACCGGTGAAAGTGAATGTCGGCAAGATCGAGCCAGGACAGCAGATGATTGCTGAGTGGCGCGGCCAGCCGGTGTTCATTGTTCGTCGTACTGCGGAAATCCTGGGGAATCTCAAGAAGATCGAGGGCCAGCTCTCCGATCCAACCTCCAAAAACTCCACGCAACCTACCTATGTCGACCCTGAAGTGCGATCGATCAAGCCGGAAATTCTGCTGCTGATCGGGATCTGCACACACCTGGGTTGCTCACCGACCTTCCGTCCCGAAGTGGCACCTGCGGATCTGGGCAAGGACTGGGTGGGCGGCTATTTCTGCCCTTGCCACGGTTCTCACTACGATCTGGCTGGCCGCGTCTACAAGTCGCAACCTGCGCCTTTGAACCTGCCAGTTCCCCCGCATTCCTATGAGACCGATGACCTGATTGTCATTGGCGTCGATACGGAGAAAGCGTGATGAGCAAGTTCATGGATTGGGTTGATGCGCGCTTTCCTGCGACCAAGATGTGGGAAGACCATCTCAGCAAGTATTACGCTCCAAAAAACTTCAACTTCTTCTATTTCTTCGGCTCTCTGGCGCTGCTGGTGCTGGTCAACCAGATCGTTACCGGTGTCTGGCTGACGATGAGTTACACGCCGTCGGCAGAAGAAGCGTTCGCTTCCGTTGAATACATCATGCGCGACGTCGAGTACGGCTCGATCCTGCGTCTGCTGCACTCGACCGGCGCCTCGGCGTTCTTCATCGTGGTCTATCTGCACATGTTCCGTGGCTTGCTCTACGGTTCGTACCAGAAGCCGCGTGAACTGGTCTGGGTGTTCGGCATGCTGATCTACCTGGCACTGATGGCTGAAGCCTTCATGGGTTATCTGCTGCCTTGGGGTCAGATGTCCTACTGGGGTGCCCAGGTGATCATCTCGCTGTTCGGCGCGATCCCCGTCATCGGTAACGACCTGACTCAGTGGATTCGTGGTGACTACCTGATCTCCGGGATCACCCTGAACCGCTTCTTCGCCCTGCACGTTGTCGCTCTGCCGATCGTGATTCTCGGGCTGGTGGTGCTGCACATCCTGGCACTGCACGAAGTCGGCTCGAACAACCCGGATGGCGTCGACATCAAGAAGCACAAAGACGAAAACGGCATCCCGCTGGACGGCATTGCTTTCCATCCGTACTACACCGTGAAAGACATTGTCGGTGTTGTGGTGTTCCTGTTCATCTTCTGCTTTATCGTGTTCTTCTTCCCGGAAATGGGCGGCTACTTCCTCGAAAAACCAAACTTCGAGCAGGCCAACCCGTTCAAGACGCCAGAGCACATTGCGCCGGTCTGGTACTTCACGCCGTTCTACGCGATTCTGCGGGCGATCCCGGACAAACTCATGGGTGTTATCGCCATGGGTGCGGCAATCGCGGTGCTGTTTGTCTTGCCTTGGCTCGACCGCAGCCCGGTCAAGTCGATGCGCTACAAAGGCTGGATGAGCAAAATCTGGCTGGTGGTGTTCTGCATTTCGTTCGTGATTCTCGGCATTCTGGGCGTTCTCGCCCCGACTCCTGAGCGCACGCTGGTATCGCAGATCTGCACGTTCCTGTACTTCGCCTACTTCATTCTGATGCCGTTCTACACCAGGCTCGAGAAGACCAAAAAGGTTCCGGAAAGGGTGACTGGCTGATGAAAAAGTTATTTTTTGCTCTGATTTTTGCTGCTCTGCCAGTGCTGTCCTTCGCCGCTGAACATGGTGGTCCGGAACTGGAAAAAGTCGATATTGACGTTTCCGACAAGGCTGCGCTGCAGGATGGCGCGCGTACCTTTGCCAACTATTGCATGGGTTGCCACAGTGCCAAGTTCCAGCGTTACGAGCGGGTTGCCGATGACCTCGGTGTTCCGCACGAGCTGATGCTGGAAAAACTGGTGTTCACCGGCGCCAAGATCGGCGATCACATGAACATCGGCATGCAGCCGGTCGACGCCAAGACCTGGTTCGGCGCTGCGCCGCCAGATCTGACACTGGTCGCTCGCGTACGTGGCACAGACTGGCTCTACGGTTACCTGAAATCGTTTTACGAAGATCCGGCACGTCCATGGGGCGTGAACAACAAGGTTTTCCCGAACGTCGGCATGCCTAACGTGCTGGTCGGCCTGCAAGGTCGTCAGGTTGTTGGCTGCAAACAGGTGCAGATCGTCGAAGACGGCAAGAAGCAATATGATCCGCTGACCGGCACGCCGCTGACTCATGAAGCGTGCGATCAGTTGACCATCGTGCCGAAGTCCGGTGCTCTGAACGAAGAGCAGTTCGATGAGAAGGTCAAGAATCTGGTAACCTTCCTGGCTTACTCGGCTAACCCGGTTAAGCTGCAACATCAGCGCATCGGTACTTATGTCTTGCTGTACCTGGCGTTCTTCTTTGTGTTCGCCTACCTGCTCAAGCGTGAATACTGGAAAGACGTGCACTGATACGCTTCAAAGCATTGCTGTTAATCGCGCGCGCCCAAGGGCGTCTCCAATAGCGTAACGCCTGGTCAGCCAGGTATTGCGGGAGGCGCCCTCTGGGCGCGCGCGTTTTTCCGGTTCCGATAATTTCAACAAGCGAGGAGGATCGCCATGGGCGTGACCAATCGGTTGGCCTGTTACTCCGACCCCGCCGACCACTATTCCCACCGAGTGCGCATTGTGCTCGCAGAGAAGGGTGTCAGCGCCGAGATCATTTATGTGGAAGCTGGTCGTCAGCCGCCTAAACTGATTGAGGTGAACCCTTACGGAAGCCTCCCTACGCTGGTCGATCGCGACCTGGCGTTGTGGGAGTCGACCGTGGTGATGGAGTATCTGGATGAGCGTTACCCGCACCCGCCGTTGATGCCGGTTTATCCGGTGGCGCGTGCCAACAGTCGTCTGCTGATTCACCGTATTCAGCGTGACTGGTGTGGTCTGGTGGATCTGATTCTGGATCCCAAGTCCAAGGAGGCCGCGCGTGTCGTGGCGCGCAAGGAATTGCGTGAAAGCCTGACGGGCGTGTCGCCGCTGTTTGCCGACAAGCCGTTTTTCCTCAGTGAGGAACAAAGTCTGGTGGATTGCTGCCTATTGCCAATACTCTGGCGTTTGCCGATTCTGGGTATTGAACTGCCGCGGCCAGCCAAGCCGCTGCTTGATTATATGGAGCGCCAGTTTGCGCGTGAGGCTTTCCAGGCGAGTCTGTCTGGTGTCGAACGCGATATGCGCTAAGGCTTAAGGAGCCGCTATGAACTCCAGTCGACCTTATCTGGTCCGCGCGCTCTACGAGTGGATTGTGGATAACGATTGCACCCCGCACATGCTGGTCAATTCCGAATACCCGGCCGTGCAGGTGCCGCAGGGTTTCGCCAGTGACGGGCAGATTGTCCTGAACATCTCGCCCAGTGCTGTGCGTCATCTGCACATGGACAACGACGTGGTGACCTTCGAGGGTCGCTTCGGTGGTGTCCCGCACAGTCTGTACGTGCCGATCAGCGCCATCCTGGGTATCTACGCCCGGGAGAACGGTCAGGGCATGGTGTTCGATATCGAGTCGCCGATGGATGACGAAGATGATATCGAGCAGGACGATGACCTGCCGCCACCGGACAGCGAGCCTCCGCGCCCGAGCGGTCGGCCAAGTTTGAAAGTGGTGAAGTAATAAAAAAGGCGATCCGAATGGATCGCCTTTTTTATAACCTGCGTTATCCCTCTGTAGGAGCTGCCGAAGGCTGCGATCTTTTGATCTTGTTTTTATAGATCAAAAGATCGCAGCCTCGTTTCACTCGACAGCTCCTACAGGAGTGGGCGTTCAGTCGATGTATTCGAAGAGTTTGACGATCTTCTGTACGCCAGAAACGCCCTGTACCAGGTTGGTCGCCTGCGCCGCTTCCTGTTTGGTCAGCAGACCGAGCAGGTAAACGATGCCGTTCTCGGTCACAACCTTGATGCGCGAGCCGGGAATGCTGGCGTCGGTGAGCATCTGGGTCTTGATCTTGGTGGTCAGCCACGCGTCGTTCTGGCGAGCCAGCAGCGAGGAGGGCTGCAGCACTTGCAACTCGTTGTGGACTTTCTTCACGCGCTGTACGTTAGCGGCAGCCTGTTCGGCCTTGGCTTTGAGGTCTTCGCGTGGTGTCTGACCGGCCAGCAGCACAACACCGTTGAAACTGGTGACGACGATGTGTGAGTCATTGTCCAGTGCCGGGTCGGCCTTGGCCACGTTCACACCCACTTTGGTTTCGATCAGCGAATCATCGATCTTGCTGCCGAAGGTGCGGGTGCCGCGGTCGTCTTCAATCGGGGCTTCGCGGCTGGCATTCACCACCGAGGTGCAGCCGCTGATGCCGAGGCACAGGGTCAAGGCCAGAAGGCCAAGGCGATTAGGGGTCATTCTTCACTCCCGAACAGTTGGCTGTCGATCAGATCGCAAAGGCAATGGATCGCCAGCAAGTGGACTTCTTGGATACGTGCAGTGACGTTGGCCGGTACGCGAATCTCGACGTCCTCGGGCAACAGCAGCGACGCCATGCCGCCGCCATCGCGTCCGGTCAAAGCTACGACAATCATTTCGCGATCATGTGCGGCCTGGATCGCTTGAATAATGTTCGCCGAGTTGCCGCTGGTCGAAATCGCCAGCAATACGTCGCCTGGCTGACCGAGCGCGCGGATCTGCTTGGAGAACACTTCGTTGTAGCTGTAGTCGTTGGCGATCGAGGTGATCGTCGACGTGTCGGTGGTCAGGGCGATGGCCGGCAGGCTCGGACGCTCGCGCTCAAAGCGGTTGAGCAGCTCCGAAGAGAAATGCTGGGCGTCGCCGGCAGAGCCGCCGTTGCCGCACGAGAGCATTTTGCCTTCGTTGAGCAGGGCGTTGACCATGATCTGGCTGGCTTGCTCGATGTGCGGTGCAAGTACGTCCATCGCCTGTTGCTTGGTGTCGATACTGGCCTGGAAAAGCTGGCGAATTCGGGATTGCATGTCCATCTGTGTGACCTTAAGTAGCGCGGCTGTTCGGCACATGAATGTGCAGCCCGCAAAGCAAAGAGCAAAATTTGTCGGATGAAAAAGTCCGGGTTGGATGCAGGTCAACTATCGAAAGCATTCTGCAGCCAGTTCAGCTGACTCGGATGGCTGTCGATGGCCACCACGTCGAAGCGGCAGGGGGAATTGGCCCAACGCGACTCGCGCTGAAGAAAATACTGCGCAGCGAAAATCAGTTTCTGCTGCTTGCGCCCATCGATGCTAGCGAGCGCGCCACCCCATTGAGTGTTTTTTCTGTAGCGAACTTCAACGAATACTACTGTATCGCCATCAAGCATGACCAGATCAAGCTCGCCGCGTTTGCATAACCAGTTCTGCGCCAACAGGCGCAGACCTTGATTCTGCAGATGCTCGAGCGCCTGGCGCTCGGCATCCTTGCCGCTTTGCGAGCGTGACCTGTCGGGCATCAGCGTGGAGTATCCGGCAGGCGTTGAACCTGACCGCTGACGAACTGCGCCCAAGGCAACTGACGCACAACGCGCTGGGTCTGGGTCATGCCGAGGCTGCCCGATTCACCGTCGATGCGGCTGTCCGGCAGCGCCTTGAGTTGACCCAGGCGCGGCGCCAGACGATAGGCATCCACGCCCATCGCGTACAGGCGGCCGAGGCTGCCGGCGGCTTGCGGCCACTGCGCAACCACTTGTTGACGCAGCGGATCGCTGGAGTCCAGCAGCCATGGGGTTTCGCAGAAGCGAATGCCGTTCATGTCGTTGTACTGGTTGACGTCGCCACTGGCGCTGTACACGTGCGAGGTTGCATAAACAGGAACGTCGCCAGCGTACTGGAAGTTCAGGGTCGGCTTGATCTGCTGCGCTTGCTGTGGGGTTGCAGCGAGGAAGATGAACTCGATGTCCTGACGGCGCGAAGGCTGCGCGGCAACGTTGGTGCCGGCCGCATTTTGCAGGCTCTTGGCGCGGGCTTCGCTCTGACGCAATTGGAACATGTCGGCGATCTGCTGGGCCAGTTGCACCGGCTGATCAACGCGTTCGGTGGCAACGATGCTGCCGCCGTTAGCCTGCCAGTCCTGGCTGAAAGCACGCAGTACGCGGTCGCCCCATTCGCCTTTCGGCACCATGATCGCGGCGCGGTGCAGGCCATCGGCGCGGGCACGGCGCGAGACTTCGCGAGCTTCGTCTTCAGCGGCCAAACCAAACTGGAACAGTTGTGCCGGACCTTGATCGCCTTCGCTGTAGTTCAGTGCGAGGGTGGTGATTGGCAGTTGCGGACGGGTGCTCAGCTGTTTGACCAGCGGTTTTTCCAGCGGGCCGACGACCAGTTGCACGCCGTCTGCCTGCGCCTTGCGGTAGAACTCGTCCATCGAGGTCAGTTTCGAGCTGTCATAAAACTCGATGGCCGGCGGTTTCTGCCCGGCCTGTTGAGCCTGATAGTGCGCAGCCATGAAGCCTTCACGCAGTGCTTTGCCGACAGCAGCCAGCGGGCCGTCCTGTGGCAGCAGCAGGGCGATCTTGCTCAGTGGCTGGCTGGCCAGTTCCTTGAGCTTGGTCAGTGGCAGCGGCAGATTGATCGCGGCCGGATGCTTTGGATTCTGCGCGCGCCAGGTGTCGATTGCGGCTTGCTGCTGTTCCAGGGTGCCGGCGGATTTCACCGCCATGGCCAGGCCCATCCAGCCGCCGAGATCGTCGGTGGTGTTCGGTTGCAGTTGGTCGGTCGGCAGCGAGCCAATCAGAGTCCAGATCGCTTCGTGGTTCTTGCTCGCGGCTTCGCCTTGCAGCATCGGTGCGATGAACACGCGCTCGCGGGCGGCGGCGAGTGTCTGGCCATCGGCTTCAAGAGCGCGGGCGTGCACGGTGCCGGTGCGCACCTGTTGCTCTTCCGGCATCTCACCCAGGTGTTGCAGGCTTGGGTGGCTGAGGGCGGTCAGCGCGGCTTTCGGCTGATTGCGGGTCATGGCCAGTTCGGCGGCCAGGGTGCTGGCGAAAATCTGCTGGCCCGGCTTGAGTTGCTCGACAGGCACTTGTTGCAGGATTTGCGCGGACTGTCCGGCATTGCCCTGGCGATAAGCCAGATCAGCAGCGCTGAGGCGCAACAGGGCGGCTTTTTCCGGGGTTTTCGCCTGGGTAGCCTGTTCGAGCAGTTGCTCGATGCTGGCATCCGGAGTCCGTGGAAGTTCGCCAAGGCTGGAGGAAGGGGAGCTGGCGCAAGCCGCCAACAGGGCAGCGAGGCAGAGGGCAGTGAACAGCCGCAGGCAAGCGATCATGTAAGTGTTCCTGATACTCGATCAAATTAGCGTCGAATTGTACCCAAGCACTGGCCGGGGCGCGATGTTAGTGGCGTGAAACGGGCAATTTAGCTGGAGTAAATGTTGCGGCAGTGCCCAGCGACACGCAAAACCGAGCATGGGCGGTGCAAGTCGCAAGCCTCGTGACGCGTTACAATGCCGGCTTTTACCGATCACGAGGTGTGCGCTTTGACTGCTCCAGGTCCTTTGAATTCCGCTGCAGGCTCGCTTTATGTGGTGGCGACGCCCATCGGCAACCTGGACGACATCAGCGCCCGGGCACTGAAAATCCTCCGCGAAGTTTCGTTGATCGCTGCCGAAGACACGCGTCACTCGCAGCGACTGATGCAGCACTTCGGGATTTCCACGCCGCTGGCCGCTTGCCACGAACATAACGAACGAGATGAAGGTAGCCGTTTTATTACTCGTTTGCTGGCAGGTGACAACGTCGCGCTGATTTCCGATGCCGGTACGCCGCTGATCTCCGATCCGGGGTATCACTTGGTGCGCCAGGCCCGTGCTGCCGGGATCAATGTTGTGCCGGTTCCAGGTGCATGCGCATTGATCGCCGCGCTGTCGGCAGCGGGTCTGCCATCCGACCGTTTCATCTTCGAAGGTTTTCTGCCAGCCAAGTCGGTCGGGCGCAAAGCGCGCCTGGAGGCTGTTAAAGAAGAGCCGCGCACGTTGATCTTCTATGAAGCTCCGCACCGTATTCTTGAATGTTTGCAGGATATGGAAGCGGTGTTCGGTGGTGAGCGTCAGGCCTTGCTTGCCCGCGAAATAACCAAAACCTTCGAAACGCTTAAAGGTTTGCCGCTGACTGAGTTGCGCGCGTTCGTCGAGTCCGACAGCAATCAGCAGCGCGGCGAGTGCGTGGTGCTGGTGGCCGGCTGGAGCGCACCGGAGTCTGAAGATGCCGTCAGCAGCGAGGCGATGCGCATCCTTAATCTGTTGCTCGAAGAAATGCCGCTCAAGCGTGCCGCTGCGCTGGCAGCGCAGATCACCGGCGAGCGCAAAAACGTGCTGTATCAGGTCGCACTGGATAAACAGAAAGGCGTGTAAGCCGTCGCCCATAGCGGTCTTGAGGGTTTTAGCGCTTGTTCTTCGGCCGCTCTGCCGTTAACCTTCGCGGCGGAGAGTCGATCGGACAGTCGCTGCCCTCTATGAAAATTAGGGGGGGGAGGAAAGTCCGGGCTCCATAGGGCGAAGTGCCAGGTAATGCCTGGGAGGCGTGAGCCTACGGAAAGTGCCACAGAAAATAACCGCCTAAGCGCTTCGGCGCCGGTAAGGGTGAAAAGGTGCGGTAAGAGCGCACCGCACGTCTGGCAACAGTTCGTGGCTAGGTAAACCCCACTTGGAGCAAGACCAAATAGGGTCCCAAGGCGTGGCCCGCGCTGGGACCGGGTAGGTTGCTAAAGATGTCCAGTGATGGCCATCGTAGACGAATGACTGTTCAAGACAGAACCCGGCTTACAGATCGACTCTCCACCTTTTTCTTTCCCTGCTTGAATCACTGGTATCAGGGCTGTGTATTATCAGCAGGCCTGCGCTGAAAGTTCGGCAGCGGCAAACGCAGTAATAGCCATTTCCCACCTTGCTTCAATCAACAGCAGAAGCGCTTTTGTAATACCGAAAAAATCTTACTCTTAACAAATTACTTTAACTTTCGAGCGCAGCTTTCAGTGCTGCATCAAGTTATGGGTCAAAAGTATCCGCCAGATTCTCGTTGCTCCTCCTTTTATGCTCCTAAATCTCCGTTCTGTAAGGGTTTTCCTTTAATCCGCGCCTTGACGGTGTGGTGGGCGCATTCCTATAGTGTGCGCAAGTGGCGGAAAGTGGCATGAAGTGGGTTTTTTGAGCTCAAAACGATAAAAATTGGAGAAACGCAGACGTGTTTCGCGGAGCTAACGCTATCAGTCTCGACGCAAAGGGCCGTCTCGCCATGCCGAGCCGGTACCGTGACGAGCTCGATTCGCGCAGTTCCGGCCAATTGATCGTGACCATTGATGCCGTTGATCCGTGTCTGTGTGTCTATCCGCTCGACGAGTGGGAAATTATTGAAACCAAGTTGCGCGCGCTTCCTTCGCTTCGCGAAGAGAACCGTCGCCTGCAACGTTTGCTGATTGGTAATGCCGTCGACCTCGAGCTCGATGGCAGTGGTCGTTTTCTGGTTCCACCGCGTCTGCGCGAATACGCCAGGCTTGATAAGAAAGCGATGCTGGTGGGCCAACTGAACAAGTTCCAATTGTGGGACGAGGATGCCTGGAATGCGGTTTCTGCCGCGGACCTGGCTGCTATTCAACAACCGGGCGCTATGCCTGATGAACTGCGTGATTTGATCCTGTGACTATTGATAGCGGCTTTAACCACATCACCGTACTGCTTGACGAAGCCGTCGAGGCTCTCGCCGTACGTCCTGATGGCTGCTATCTGGACGGCACGTTCGGGCGCGGCGGACACAGTCGGCTGATCCTCAGCCAGCTCGGCACGGACGGTCGACTCATCGGGTTCGACAAAGATCCACAAGCGATTGCCACCGGGCAAACGCTAGCGGCCGAAGACGGCCGCTTTGTCGTTGTGCAGCGCAGCTTTGCCGAGCTCGGTTCGGTAGTCGCTGAGCGCGGTCTGGCTGGCAAGGTCAGCGGCATTCTGCTCGACCTCGGTGTGTCTTCGCCGCAGCTCGACGACGCTGAACGCGGCTTCAGTTTCCTCAACGATGGTCCGCTGGACATGCGCATGGATCCGTCCCGTGGCATCAGCGCAGCCGAATTCGTCAACACCGCGCCGGCTGAGGAAATCGCCCGGGTGTTCAAGGAATACGGCGAAGAACGTTTCTCCGGCCGCATGGCCCGCGCCGTTGCCGAACGTCGCGATATCAAGCCGTTCGAGCGTACCGCCGATCTTGCCGAAGTGTTGAAGGTCGCCAACCCGGCGTGGGAAAAGGGCAAGAACCCGGCCACCCGTGCATTCCAGGGTTTGCGCATTCACGTCAACAACGAACTGGGCGATCTGGAAGCCGGCCTCGAAGCCGCACTGGAAGCCCTGGAAGTTGGCGGCCGTCTGGTCGTCATCAGCTTTCACTCGCTGGAAGACCGCATCGTCAAACTGTTCATGCGCAAGTTGGTGAAAGGCGAAGCCGACAACCTGCCGCGCAACCTGCCGGTTCGCCACGTGGCGTTCGAACCGAAAATCAAAGTCCATGGCAAAGCGCAGACAGCCTCCGACGCCGAACTCAAAGCCAACCCACGTTCCCGTAGCGCCGTCATGCGCGTCGCGGAGAAGCTGCGGTGAGCAAGCTTTTCGCCAAGCCACTGCCCGGCGGCAGCTTTCTGATGCTGCTGCTGTTCATCGGCGTGCTCGTGTCGGCCATCGCCGTGTCATACAGCGCGCACTGGAACCGTCAGTTGCTCAACACCCTTTATAACGAACTCAGCGTGCGCGACAAGGCGCAGGCCGAGTGGGGTCGTCTGATTCTTGAGCAAAGCACCTGGACCGCGCACAGCCGGATCGAAGTGCTGGCCACCGAACAACTGAAAATGCACATTCCGGGCGCGGCTGACGTGAAGATGGTGGCGCCATGATGAAACTCGAAGGCGCACTGTTCCCATGGCGCTTCCGCCTGATGGTGGCGCTGCTCGGCGTGATGGTCGCGGCGATCTGCTGGCGCATCATCGACCTGCAAGTGGTCGACCGTGACTTCCTCAAAGGTCAGGGCGATGCACGCAGCCTGCGTCATATCCCGATTCCGGCTCACCGTGGTCTGATCACTGACCGTAACGGCGAGCCTTTGGCCGTGAGTACCCCGGTGACCACGCTGTGGGCCAACGCCAAGGAAATGCAGACCGCCAAAGAGAAGTGGCCGGCACTCGCCGCCGCGCTGGGTCAGGACCCGAAAGCCCTGACCGAACGCCTTGAAGCGCAAGCCAACAAAGAATTCATTTACCTGGTGCGCGGGCTGACGCCTGAGCAGGGCCAGGCTGTACTCGACCTGAAAGTGCCGGGCGTCTACGGCATCGAAGAATTCCGCCGGTTCTATCCGGCCGGTGAAGTCACCGCGCACATGGTTGGTTTTACCGACATCGACGATCACGGTCGCGAAGGCGTCGAACTCGCCTACGACGAGTGGCTGGCCGGGGTGCCGGGCAAACGACAGGTCATCAAGGATCGGCGCGGACGGCTGATCAAGGATGTCCAGGTCACCAAAAACGCCAAGGCCGGCAAGCCCTTGGCGTTGTCGATTGACCTGCGTCTGCAATATCTGGCCAACCGCGAGCTGCGCAACGCAATCATCGAAAACGGTGCCAAGGCCGGCAGCCTGGTGATCATGGACGTCAAGACCGGCGAGATTCTCGCCATGGTCAACCAGCCGACCTACAACCCGAACAACCGTCGCAACCTGCAACCGGCGATGATGCGTAACCGCGCGATGATCGACGTGTTCGAACCGGGTTCGACCATGAAAGCCATCTCGATGAGCGCCGCGATCGAGTCCGGCCGCTGGAAACCGAGCGACACCGTCGAGGTGTATCCGGGCACGCTGCAGATCGGTAAATACACGATCAAGGACGTTTCCAAGAGCGAAGGCCCGGTGCTCGACATGACCGGCATCCTGATCAATTCCAGTAACGTCGGCATGAGTAAAGTTGCCTTCGATATCGGCGGCGAAACCATTTACCGCCTCGCACAGAAAGTCGGTCTCGGCCAGGACACTGGCCTCGGCTTCCCGGGCGAACGTGTCGGCAACCTGCCGAATTACCGCGATTGGCGCAAGGCAGAAACCGCGACCCTGTCCTACGGTTACGGTATCTCCGTAACCGCGATTCAGTTGGTCCACGCCTTCTCGGCACTGGCCAACAACGGTCGCCTCGCGCCGCTGACCCTGATCAAAACCGACAAGCCCCCGCAAACCACGCAAGTGCTGCCGGAAGCGGTGGCGAAAACCATGCAAGGCATGCTGACGCAGGTGATCGAAGCCCCGCGCGGCGTGTTCCGTGCACAGGTTCCGGCGTATCACGTCGCTGGCAAATCGGGTACTGCGCGCAAGACTTCGGTGGGCACCAAGGGTTACGCCGAAAACTCTTACCGCTCGCTGTTCGCCGGTTTCGGTCCGATGAGCGATCCGCGTTACGCCATCGTGGTGGTGATCGATGAACCGTCCAAGGCCGGTTACTTCGGTGGTCTGGTGTCCGCGCCGGTGTTCAGCCGTGTGATGTCCGGCACCTTGCGCCTGATGAACGTGACCCCGGACAACCTGCCGACCACACAACAAGCCAACGCCACCCCGGTCGTTCCGCTGAAAGCCAATGGAGGGCGCGGCTGATGTCATTAAGTCTGAACAAGATATTCCCCCACGCCGGCCACGATCTGTTGATCCGTGAATTGGCGCTGGACAGCCGCAACGTACGTGCGGGCGATTTGTTCCTCGCGGTGCCTGGCGGCAAATTCGATGGCCGTGCGCACATTGCCGATGCACTGGCGCGTGGCGCGGCGGCTGTGGCCTATGAAGTGGAAGGCGCCACTGTGCTGCCGATCACTGATGTGCCGCTGATTCCGGTCAAAGGTCTGGCGGCGCAGTTGTCGGATATCGCCGGACGTTTTTATGGCGAACCAAGCCATCACCTGAATCTGGTCGGCGTGACCGGCACCAACGGCAAGACCAGCGTGACCCAATTGGTTGCGCAGGCACTGGATCTGCTCGGCCAGCATTGCGGCATCGTCGGCACCTTGGGTTCCGGCTTCTATGGCGCACTGGAAAGCGGTCTGCACACCACGCCGAATCCGATCGCCGTACAAGCGACCCTGGGCGACCTGAAAAAGGCCGGCGCGAAAGCCGTGGCCATGGAAGTCTCGTCCCACGGTCTGGATCAGGGCCGCGTCACTGCGCTGGCGTTCGACGTCGCCGTGATGACCAACCTGTCCCGCGATCATCTGGATTATCACGGCACCATGGAGGCGTACGCCGAGGCCAAGGCCAAGCTGTTCGCCTGGAATGATTTGAAGTGCCGCGTGGTCAACCTCGACGACGATTTCGGCCGGCAACTGGCTGCCGAAAAACGCGAATCGCGTTTGATCACCTACAGCCTGCTCGACAGCAGCGCGTACCTGTTCTGCCGCGACGCGCAGTTCGACGACCACGGTGTGCGCGCCACACTGGTGACGCCGCAGGGTGAACATCATCTGCGCAGCACCTTGCTCGGTCGCTTCAACCTGAGCAACGTCCTGGCAGCGGTCGGCGCCTTGCTCGGCCTGGATTACGCGCTCGACGAAATTCTCAAGGTGCTACCGAAACTCGAAGGCCCGGCCGGTCGCATGCAGCGTCTGGGCGGCGGCACTCAACCGTTGGTGGTGGTCGATTACGCCCACACCCCGGATGCGCTGGAAAAAGTTCTGAGCGCGTTGCGCCCGCACGTCAAAGGCCAACTGCTGTGCCTGTTCGGCTGCGGCGGTGACCGTGATCGCGGCAAGCGTCCGTTGATGGCCGAAGTGGTCGAGCGTCTGGCCGATCAAGTGCTGGTCACCGATGACAATCCGCGCACCGAAGATCCCGCAGTGATTTTCGATGACATCCGCGCCGGTTTCACCGCTGTGGATAAAGTCACCTTCGTCGCTGGTCGTGGTCAGGCCATCGCACAACTGATTGCCGGCGCTTCAGCCGATGACGTGATCGTGCTGGCCGGTAAAGGTCACGAGGACTATCAGGAAATCAACGGCGAGCGCCACGCCTTCTCTGATCTGGTCGAGGCCGATCACGCCCTGACCGCTTGGGAGGTGGCCCATGCTTAAGGCCCTGAAACTCAGCGAGCTGACCAACGCGCTCGACGCACGCCTGATCAGCGCCGATGCCAGTTTCGACGGCGTCAGCATCGACAGCCGTGCGATCCAGCCTGGCCAACTGTTTATTGCCCTGACCGGCCCGCGTTTCGACGGTCATGACTACTTGAACGACGTCGCCGCCAAAGGCGCCGTTGCCGCACTGGTCGAGCGTGAAGTTGCCGACAGTACGTTGCCGCAATTGCTGGTCAAGGACACCCGTCAGGCCTTGGGCCAACTGGGTGCCTTGAACCGTGCGGCGTTCACTCAGCCAGTCGCTGCCATCACCGGCTCCAGTGGCAAAACCACCGTCAAGGAAATGCTCGCGAGCATTCTGCGCACGCGCGGTCCGGTGCTGGCGACTCGCGGCAATTTGAACAACGACCTCGGCGCGCCACTGACCCTGCTCGAACTGGCCCCGGAACACACGGCGGCCGTGATCGAGCTGGGTGCCTCGCGCCTCGGCGAGATCGCCTACACCGTAGGCCTGACCAAGCCGCATGTAGCGATCCTCAACAATGCCGGCACCGCTCACGTCGGTGAGTTTGGCGGCCCGGAAAAAATCGTTGAAGCCAAGGGCGAAATCATCGACGGGCTGGCGGCTGATGGCGTCGCCGTGCTCAATCTCGATGACAAGGCTTTTGGCATCTGGAAGACCCGTGCGGGCGCTCGCAAGGTGCTGACCTTCGCTTTGAGCAATGCGCAGGCTGACTTCTACGCCAGTGACTTGAGCACCGATGCCCGGGGTTGCCCGGCCTTCAATCTGCATACACCTGAAGGTGTCGAGCGCGTTCAAGTGAACCTGCTCGGCACCCACAACGTTGCCAATGCCATGGCCGCCGCCGCTGCCGCACACGCCTTGAGCGTGTCGCTGTTCGGCATCGCCACCGGGCTTGGCGCGGTGCAACCGGTCAAGGGCCGCACCGTCGCGCAACTGGCGAAAAACGGTATGCGCGTGATTGATGACACTTACAACGCAAACCCCACCTCGATGTGCGCGGCCGTTGATATACTCGCCGGCTTTTCCGGCCGCACCGTCCTGGTGCTCGGAGATATCGGCGAGTTGGGCGATTGGGCGGAGCAGGGGCACCGCGACGTGGGCGAATACGCCCGGGGCAAGGTTTCCGCGCTTTATGCCGTTGGGCCAAACATGGTTCACGCCGTAAACGCTTTCGGTGCGCAGGCGCATCACTTCGGCACGCAAGCCGAACTGATCCAGGCCCTCGACGCCGAGCAAGACACAAACACCACTATTTTGATCAAGGGTTCGCGCAGTGCAGCGATGGAAAACATCGTTGCGGCTCTGTGCGGGTCCAGTCTGGAGAAACATTAATGCTGCTGCTGCTAGCGGAGTATCTGCAACAGTTCTACAAAGGCTTCGCGGTCTTTCAGTACCTGACCCTGCGCGGGATCCTCGGTGTGCTGACCGCGCTGGTTTTGTCGCTGTGCTATGGCCCGTGGATGATCCGCACTTTGCAGAACCGTCAGATCGGTCAATCCGTGCGTAACGATGGTCCGCAATCGCACTTGTCGAAATCCGGTACGCCGACCATGGGTGGCGCGCTGATTCTGTCTTCGATCGGCGTCAGCACTCTGCTCTGGGCTGACCTGAGCAACCGTTACGTCTGGACTGTGTTGCTGGTGACCCTGCTGTTCGGCGCCATCGGCTGGGTCGATGATTACCGCAAGGTCATCGAGAAGAACTCGCGTGGCCTGCCGAGCCGCTGGAAGTATTTCTGGCAATCGGTGTTCGGCCTGGGCGCGGCGATCTTCCTTTATATGACCGCTACCACCCCGGTGGAAACTACCTTGATCCTGCCGATGCTCAAGGACTACAGCATTCCGCTGGGCGCCGGTTTCATCGTGCTGACCTACTTTGTGATCGTCGGTTCGAGCAACGCGGTCAACCTGACTGACGGCCTCGACGGTCTGGCGATCATGCCAACCGTAATGGTCGGCGGCGGTCTGGGCATCTTCTGCTACCTGTCGGGTAACGTGAAATTCGCCGAATACCTGCTGATCCCTTACGTGCCGGGCGCGGGCGAGCTGATCGTGTTCTGCGGCGCGCTGATCGGTGCCGGTCTGGGCTTCCTCTGGTTCAATACCTATCCGGCGCAAGTGTTCATGGGTGACGTCGGCGCACTGGCACTGGGCGCAGCTTTGGGCACCATTGCAGTGATCGTCCGTCAGGAAATCGTCCTGTTCATCATGGGCGGCGTGTTCGTGATGGAAACCCTGTCAGTCGTCATTCAGGTTGCTTCCTTTAAGCTGACCGGTCGCCGTGTGTTCCGCATGGCACCGATACACCACCACTTTGAACTCAAGGGCTGGCCCGAGCCGCGCGTGATTGTCCGTTTCTGGATCATCACCGTGATTCTCGTGCTGATCGGCCTTGCCACCCTGAAGCTGAGGTAGAACGAGTGTCTCTGATCGCTTCTGACCACTTCCGCATCGTTGTCGGCCTCGGCAAGAGCGGCATGTCCCTGGTTCGCTTCCTGGCGAACCGGGGCACGTCGTTTGCTGTGGCCGATACGCGGGAAAATCCACCGGAACTGGCCACGCTCAAGCGTGACTATCCGCACGTGGAAGTGCGTTGTGGCGAGCTGGACGTCGAATTCCTGTGCCGTGCGGACGAGCTCTACGTGAGCCCCGGCCTGGCACTGGCGACCCCGGCCCTGCAAGCCGCCGCGGCCCGTGGCGTGAAACTGTCCGGCGACATCGAGCTGTTCGCGCGTAACGCGCAGGCGCCGATTGTCGCGATCAGCGGTTCCAACGCGAAAAGCACCGTCACCACTCTGGTCGGCGAAATGGCGGCTGCGGCCGGCAAACGCGTGGCAGTGGGTGGCAACCTCGGCACGCCGGCGCTGGACCTGCTCAGCGACGACGTCGAGCTGTACGTGATGGAACTGTCGAGCTTCCAGCTGGAAACCACCGACCAGCTCAACGCTGAAGTGGCGACCGTGCTGAACATCAGTGAAGACCACATGGATCGCTACAGCGGCCTGCCGGCGTACCACTTGGCCAAACACCGGATCTTCCGTGGTGCCAAGCAGTTCGTGGTCAACCGTCAGGATGCGCTGAGCCGTCCGTTGATGGGTGAGGGCCAGCCGTGCTGGACCTTCGGCCTGACCAAACCGGATTTCAAGGCATTCGGTATTCGCGAAGAAGACGGCGAGAAGTACCTCGCTTTCGAATTCCAGAACCTGATGCCGGTGCGTGAATTGAAAATTCGCGGCGCGCATAACCAGTCCAACGCCCTCGCGGCGCTGGCGCTCGGTCATGCGGTCGGCCTGCCGTTTGACGCCATGCTGTCGGCGCTGCGCACATTCGCCGGTCTGGAGCATCGCTGCCAGTGGGTGCGTGATCTCGACGGCGTCGCTTACTACAACGACTCCAAAGCCACCAACGTTGGCGCCGCGCTGGCGGCCATCGAAGGTTTGGGCGCGGACATCGACGGCAAGGTCATCCTGATCGCCGGCGGCGATGGCAAGGGTGCCGAATTCAACGACCTGCGTGATCCGGTGGCGGCCAACTGCCGCGCCGTGATCCTGATGGGCCGCGACTCCGACAAGATCGGCGAAGCCATCGGTGATGCCGTGCCGCTGATTCGCGCGACCTCGCTGGTTGACGCCGTTGCGCAATGCCGCGCCGCTGCTCAACCGGGTGACGTGGTGCTGCTGTCGCCGGCCTGCGCCAGTTTCGACATGTTCAAGAATTACGAAGACCGTGGTCACCAGTTCGTCCGCGCCGTGGAGGAATTGGCATGAGCCTGCGCAATATCATCAAACCGTATCCGTCGCCGATCATTACCGGGCGCGGCATCGACCTCGACTTCCCGATGCTCGCCGGTTGCCTGGCATTGCTCGGCCTGGGCTTGATCATGATCGCTTCGGCGTCCACCGAAGTCGCGGCAGCACAGTCGGGCAGTCCGCTGTACTACATGATTCGCCACCTTATTTACGTGGTGCTGGGACTGGGCGCGTGCATCGTCACCATGATGATTCCGATCGCCACCTGGCAGCGTCTCGGCTGGTTGATGCTGATCGGGGCATTCGGGCTGTTGGTGATGGTGATCATCCCGGGCATCGGCCGCGAAGTGAACGGTTCGATGCGCTGGATCGGTTTCAGTTTCTTCAACGTGCAGCCGTCCGAAATCGCCAAAGTGTTCGTGGTGATCTACCTCGCCGGTTATCTGGTGCGGCGTCAGAAAGAAGTGCGCGAGAGCTGGATGGGCTTCTTCAAGCCGTTCATCGTGCTGCTGCCGATGGCCGGCCTGTTGCTGATGGAGCCGGACTTCGGCGCCACCGTTGTAATGATGGGCGCTGCTGCCGCGATGCTGTTCCTCGGCGGGGTCGGGCTGTTCCGTTTCTCGCTGATGGTGGTGCTGGCGGTCGGGGCCGTGGTCTTGCTGATTCAGATGCAGCCGTACCGGATGGCACGTCTGACCAACTTCGCCGACCCGTGGGCCGACCAGTTCGGCGCCGGTTATCAGTTGTCGCAAGCACTGATCGCGTTTGGTCGCGGCGAGTGGCTGGGCGTAGGCCTGGGCAACAGCGTGCAGAAGCAGTTCTACCTGCCGGAAGCCCATACCGACTTTGTGTTCTCGGTACTGGCCGAAGAACTCGGCGCGGTCGGTTCGTTGTGCACCGTGGCGCTGTTCGTGTTCGTGTGTATTCGTGGCATGTACATCGGCTTGTGGGCCGAGAAGGCCAAGCAGTTCTTTGCTGCTTATGTGGCTTACGGCCTGTCGTTCCTGTGGATCGGTCAATTCCTGATCAACATCGGGGTGAACGTCGGCCTGTTGCCAACCAAGGGCCTGACCCTGCCATTCCTCAGTTATGGCGGCAGCTCGTTGGTGATCTGCTGCGCCTGTCTCGGCTTGTTGCTGAGGATCGAGTGGGAGAGTCGAACCCACCTCGGCAGTGAAGAAATGGAATTCCATGAGAGCGACTTCGCCGAGGAGCCGAATCATGGGCGCTAACGTATTGATCATGGCCGGCGGAACCGGCGGCCACGTGTTCCCGGCGCTGGCCTGTGCCCGCGAGTTTCAGGCGCGCGGTTACACCGTGCACTGGCTCGGCACGCCACGTGGGATCGAGAACGAACTGGTGCCGGCCGCAGGGCTGGAACTGCACCGGATCAATGCCACCGGCCTGCGCGGCAAGGGCAAGCTGTCGCTGCTCAAGGCACCGTTCATGCTGCTGAAGTCGGTATGGCAGGCGCGGGCGATCATTCGCCGTCTGAAGCCGGTATGTGTGGTCGGCTTCGGTGGTTATGTGACTGGCCCCGGTGGTCTCGCCGCGAAACTGGCCGGCGTACCGGTGATCGTTCACGAGCAGAACGCCGTCGCTGGCACCGCCAATCGGTTGCTGGTGCCGTTCGCCGCCCGGGTGTGTGAAGCGTTCCCCGACACCTTTACTCTGTCGGACACCCGCCGTACCACCGGAAATCCGGTGCGCAGCGAGCTGTTCCTCGACACATCGCGACCTGCTCTGGCCGGTCGCAAAGCGCGTTTGCTGATCCTTGGCGGAAGCCTGGGCGCAGAACCGTTGAACAAGTTGCTGCCTGAAGCCCTGGCCCAAGTCGCTGCCGATTTGCGCCCGGACGTGTTTCATCAGGCCGGCAAAAACCACGATGAAGTGACTGCAGAGCGCTACCGCGCCGCCGGCGTCGATGCGCAGGTGCAGCCGTTCATCAAAGACATGGCCCAGGCCTATGGCTGGGCTGACCTGGTGGTGTGCCGCGCAGGCGCGTTGACCATCAGTGAGCTGGCTGCCGCCGGTCTGCCCTCGATGCTGGTGCCTTTGCCCCATGCGATCGACGATCACCAGACCCGCAACGCCGATTATTTGGCCCGCGAAGGCGCTGCCTTCCTGATGCCGCAAAGAACGACTGGTGCCGCGGACCTTGCCGCGCGCCTGACAGAGGTCTTGATGCAACCGCAACGACTCGAAGCAATGGCCCAAGCGGCCCGCCGTCTGGCGAAACCCGATGCCACCCGTAGCGTGGTCGATACCTGTCTGGAGGTGGCCCATGGTTGAGAATCAGAAAGCCATGCCGCAACCGGAAATGCGCCGCATCCGTCGTATCCACTTCGTCGGCATCGGCGGCGTGGGCATGTGCGGCATTGCCGAAGTGTTGTTGAACCTGGGCTATGAAGTGTCCGGTTCCGACCTGAAAGCTTCGCCGGTGACCGAGCGTCTGGAGTCGTTCGGCGCGCACATCTTCATCGGCCACCGTGCCGAGAACGCCGCGACCGCCGATGTACTGGTGGTGTCGAGCGCTGTAAACACCTCCAACCCGGAAGTGGCGACTGCGCTTGAGCGTCGTATTCCGGTGGTACCGCGTGCCGAAATGCTCGCTGAGCTGATGCGCTATCGCCACGGCATCGCCGTCGCCGGTACTCACGGCAAAACTACCACCACCAGCCTGATCGCGTCGGTGTTCGCCGCCGGTGGCCTGGATCCGACCTTCGTTATCGGTGGCCGTCTGAACGCGGCGGGCACCAATGCACAACTGGGTACCAGCCGTTACCTGATCGCCGAAGCCGATGAAAGCGATGCGAGCTTCCTGCATCTGCAACCGCTGGTGGCCGTGGTCACCAACATCGACGCCGATCACATGGCGACCTACGACGGTGACTTCAACAAACTGAAGAAAACCTTCGTCGAGTTCCTGCACAACCTGCCGTTCTACGGTTTGGCGGTGATGTGCCTGGACGATCCGGTGGTGCGCGAAATCCTCCCGCAGGTCAAACGTCCGACCGTGACTTACGGTTTCAGCGAAGACGCCGACGTGCGTGCGATCAATGTGCGTCAGCAAGGCATGCAGACCTTCTTCACCGTGCTGCGCCCGGATCGTGAGCCGTTGGACGTGTCCGTGAACATGCCGGGCAACCACAACGTGCTCAACTCACTGGCGACCATTTGCATCGCTACCGACGAAGGCGTCAGCGATGAAGCCATCGTTCAGGGCCTGTCCGGGTTCCAGGGCGTTGGTCGACGCTTCCAGGTCTACGGCGAACTGCCGGTGGACGGCGGCAACGTGATGCTGGTCGACGACTACGGTCACCACCCGACCGAAGTCGCGGCCGTAATCAAAGCCGTACGCGGTGGCTGGCCGGAGCGCCGTCTGGTGATGGTTTACCAGCCGCACCGTTACAGCCGCACCCGCGACCTGTACGACGATTTCGTCAATGTACTGGCCGATGCCAACGTGCTGTTGCTGATGGAAGTCTATCCGGCCGGCGAAGAGCCGATCCCGGGCGCCGACAGCCGCAAGCTGTGCAACAGCATCCGCCAGCGCGGTCAGCTCGATCCGATCTACATCGAGCGTGGCGTCGACCTGGCACCGTTGGTCAAGCCGCTGCTGCGTGCCGGCGACATCCTGCTGTGTCAGGGCGCCGGTGATATCGGCGGTCTCGCGCCGAAGCTGTTGAAAAGTGAATTGTTCGCTGGCGCCGTGGCGGCGTCGGTCGAGGGGAAGTTGAAATGACTGCTGCTTACGCCAAGCTGTTTTCCACTGTCGCGCCGAAAGACTTCGGCCGCGTTGCCGTGCTCTTCGGCGGTTTGAGTGCCGAGCGTGAGGTTTCTCTGAAATCCGGTAACGCCGTGCTCGAAGCGCTGCAAAGCGCTGGCGTGGACGCGTTCGGCATCGACGTCGGCGCCGATATTCTGCAGCGTCTGCTGAGTGAAAAAATCGACCGCGCGTTCATCATTCTCCACGGCCGCGGCGGTGAAGACGGCAGCATGCAGGGCCTGCTTGAAGTCGCCGGGATCCCCTACACCGGCAGCGGCATCCTCGCTTCCGCACTGGCGATGGACAAATTGCGCACCAAGCAGGTCTGGCACAGCCTCGGGATTCCGACGCCACGTCACGCCGTGCTGTGCAGCGAAGCCGATTGTATTTCCGCAGCGACGGAACTGGGCTTCCCTTTGATCGTCAAACCGGCGCATGAAGGTTCAAGTATCGGGATGGCCAAAGTGAGTTCTGCGTCCGAGTTGATCGACGCATGGAAAGCGGCCAGTACCTACGATTCGCAAGTCTTGGTTGAACAATGGATTCAAGGTCCGGAGTTCACCATCGCCACCCTGCGTGACCAGGTGTTGCCTCCGATTGCCCTGGGTACACCGCACACGTTCTACGACTACGACGCCAAGTACATCGCCAACGATACCCAGTACCGCGTTCCGTGCGGTCTGGATGCCGCCAAGGAAAAAGAGCTCATGGATCTCACGGCCAAGGCCAGTGAGGCGCTGGGTATTGCCGGTTGGGGCAGGGCGGACGTGATGCAGGACGCCGACGGGCAGTTCTGGTTCCTGGAAGTCAACACCGCCCCGGGCATGACCGATCACAGTCTGGTGCCGATGGCGGCCAAGGCTGCCGGTCTGGATTTCCAGCAACTGGTCCTGGCCATTCTGGCCGCCAGTGTTGAAGACGCTAGAGGTTAAGACGATGCAAGGCGCTCAGCTCAGACATCAGCCACCCGCACCCGGCCGCAAGCCGGTGCCGCGGGGTGCCAGCCGAATGGTGGCCAAAGAGCCGATGTCCGCGCGCCTGCCGAAAGCCAATTTCGGTTTTCTGAAAAGCCTGTTCTGGCCGGTACTGTTGGTGGTGCTCGGGTTCGGTACTTACGAAGGCGCGCAGCGTTTGCTGCCGTACGCCGACCGACCGATCACCAAGATCGCCGTGCAGGGCGACCTGAGTTACATCAGCCAGCAAGCGGTGCAGCAGCGAATCGCCCCGTACGTGGCGTCGAGCTTCTTCACTATCGACCTGGCGGGCATGCGCACCGAGCTTGAACAGATGCCGTGGATCGCCCACGCCGAAGTGCGCCGGGTCTGGCCGGATCAAGTGGTGATCCGCCTCGAAGAACAACTGCCGGTAGCGCGTTGGGGCGACGAGTCGTTGCTGAACAACCAGGGCCAGGCGTTTACGCCCAAGGAACTGGCGAACTACGAACACCTGCCACAGCTGTTCGGCCCACAACGGGCTCAACAGCAAGTGATGCAGCAGTATCAGGTGCTGAGCCAGATGCTGCGGCCGTTGGGCTTCTCGATTGCACGCCTGGAACTGCGTGAACGCGGGAGTTGGTTCCTGACCACCGGTGCCGGCAGTTCCGGCCCCGGCATCGAGTTGCTGCTGGGACGCGGCAACCTGGTGGAAAAGATGCGCCGCTTTATCGCCATCTATGACAAGACGCTTAAAGACCAGATTACGAACATTGCGCGCATCGATCTGCGCTACGCCAACGGCCTCGCTGTTGGCTGGCGGGAACCTGTAGCGCCGACGACAGCCCAACCCGCTGTCGCAAAGAATTAAGAAGAGGCAGGACCCATGGCAAACGTGCAAAGCGGCAAAATGATCGTCGGTCTCGATATCGGCACCTCCAAAGTGGTGGCGCTGGTCGGCGAGGTTTCCGACGACGGCTCGCTGGAAATCGTCGGGATCGGTACCCATCCGTCCCGTGGCCTGAAGAAGGGCGTGGTGGTCAACATCGAGTCCACCGTGCAATCGATCCAGCGCGCGATCGAAGAAGCCCAACTGATGGCGGGCTGCCGCATTCACTCGGCGTTCGTCGGCGTGGCGGGCAATCACATCCGCAGCCTGAACTCCCACGGCATCGTCGCGATCCGTGATCGCGAAGTCAGCTCGGCTGACCTTGAGCGCGTTCTTGACGCTGCTCAGGCCGTGGCGATCCCGGCTGACCAGCGCGTGCTGCACACCCTGCCGCAGGATTATGTGATCGATAACCAGGAAGGCGTTCGCGAGCCGCTGGGCATGTCCGGCGTGCGTCTGGAAGCCAAGGTTCACGTAGTGACCTGCGCCGTCAACGCCGCTCAGAACATTGAAAAATGCGTGCGTCGCTGCGGTCTGGAAATCGACGACATCATTCTTGAGCAACTGGCCTCGGCCTACTCGGTACTGACCGACGACGAGAAAGAACTGGGCGTGTGCCTGGTCGACATCGGCGGCGGCACCACCGACATCGCGATCTTCACCGAAGGCGCGATCCGTCACACCGCAGTGATCCCGATTGCCGGTGATCAAGTGACCAACGACATCGCCATGGCGTTGCGCACTCCGACCCAGTACGCCGAAGAGATCAAGATCCGTTACGCCTGCGCCCTGGCGAAACTGGCTGGCGCCGGTGAAACCATCAAGGTGCCGAGCGTCGGCGACCGTCCACCGCGCGAACTGTCGCGTCAGGCCCTGGCCGAAGTGGTCGAGCCGCGTTACGACGAACTGTTCACCCTGATTCAGGCTGAACTGCGTCGCAGCGGCTACGAAGACCTGATCCCGGCCGGCATCGTCCTGACCGGCGGTACGTCGAAGATGGAAGGTGCCACCGAACTGGCCGAAGAAATCTTCCACATGCCGGTACGCCTTGGTGTTCCGCATGGCGTGAAAGGTCTGGATGACGTGGTGCGCAACCCGATTTATTCCACTGGCGTTGGCTTGTTGATGTACGGCCTGCAAAAGCAGTCCGACGGGGTTTCGTTCTCCGGCATCGGCAGCCGCGACAGCTACAGCAGCGAAGAGCCACAGGCGCCGCTGCTCGACCGACTGAAGAAGTGGGTCCAGGGCAATTTCTAAAGATTTACCGCAACACCGCAACAAAAAGCAGTAGGCGAAAAAACTAGAGAATGTAAGGAGAGGGAAAATGTTCGAACTCGTAGACAACATCCCCGCAAGCCCGGTAATCAAAGTTATCGGTGTTGGCGGTGGCGGCGGCAACGCTGTCAACCACATGGTCAAGAGCAACATCGAAGGCGTCGAATTCATCTGCGCCAACACTGATGCTCAAGCGCTGAAAAACATCGGCGCGCGCACCATCCTGCAACTGGGCACCGGCGTGACCAAAGGTCTGGGCGCCGGCGCCAACCCTGAAGTAGGTCGTCAGGCCGCTCTCGAAGATCGTGAGCGCATTGCCGAAGTCCTGCAGGGCACCAATATGGTGTTCATCACCACTGGCATGGGCGGCGGTACCGGTACCGGTGCTGCGCCGATCATCGCCGAAGTGGCCAAGGAAATGGGCATTCTGACCGTTGCGGTCGTGACCCGTCCGTTCCCGTTCGAAGGCCGCAAGCGTATGCAGATCGCCGATGAAGGCATCCGCATGCTCTCCGAAAGCGTCGACTCGTTGATCACCATTCCCAACGAGAAGCTGCTGACCATCCTCGGTAAAGACGCCAGCCTGCTGTCGGCTTTCGCCAAGGCTGACGATGTACTGGCCGGTGCCGTTCGCGGTATCTCCGACATCATCAAGCGTCCGGGCATGATCAACGTCGACTTCGCCGACGTACGCACCGTGATGAGCGAAATGGGCATGGCGATGATGGGCACTGGCTGCGCCAGCGGTCCGAACCGTGCACGTGAAGCCACTGAAGCTGCAATTCGTAACCCGCTGCTGGAAGACGTGAACCTGCAAGGCGCACGCGGCATCCTGGTGAACATCACCGCCGGTCCTGACCTGTCGTTGGGTGAGTACTCCGACGTGGGTAGCATCATCGAAGCCTTCGCTTCCGAGCACGCCATGGTCAAGGTCGGTACCGTTATCGATCCGGACATGCGCGACGAACTGCACGTTACCGTGGTTGCCACCGGTCTGGGCGCGAAAATCGAGAAGCCTGTAAAGGTCATCGACAACACCGTTCACACCTCCATGGCTTCAGCTCAGGTGCAGCAACCGGCTCCGTCCCGTCAGGAAGCGCCAGCGGTGAACTACCGTGATCTGGACCGTCCGACCGTCATGCGCAACCAGGCTCAGGCCGGTGCTGCGGCTGCCGCGAAGATGAATCCACAAGATGACCTGGACTACCTGGACATCCCGGCTTTCCTGCGTCGTCAGGCCGATTGATGGAATGTATCAGGGCTATGAAGGTGATTGGTGTTCAGCAAAGGCATGGTCTGCTATCATCGCCAGCCTTTGTTGATACCAGTTCGCAATTTGCGCTGAAGCGGCCCAAGCCATGATTAAACAACGCACACTGAAAAATATTATCCGTGCCACAGGTGTAGGCCTGCACTCCGGTGAGAAGGTCTATCTGACCCTCAAGCCTGCGCCTGTCGACACTGGCATTGTGTTTTGTCGCGCTGACCTCGACCCTGTGGTGCAGATCCCTGCCCGCGCGGAAAACGTCGGTGAAACCACTATGTCGACGACGCTGATCAATGGCGACGTCAAAGTGGACACGGTAGAGCACTTGCTCTCGGCCATGGCTGGCCTGGGCATCGATAACGCCTACGTCGAGCTCTCCGCGTCCGAAGTCCCGATCATGGATGGCAGCGCTGGACCCTTCGTATTCCTGATTCAATCGGCAGGCCTGGAAGAACAGGACGCCCCCAAGAAATTCATCCGCATCCTGCGTGAAGTGACAGTGGAAGACGGCGACAAGCGCGCCACTTTCGTCCCTTTCGAAGGATTCAAGGTGAGCTTCGAGATCGATTTCGATCACCCGGTATTCCGGGACCGCACCCAAAGTGCAAGCGTGGATTTTTCCAGCACTTCGTTCGTAAAAGAAGTCAGCCGCGCGCGTACTTTCGGTTTCATGAGTGATATCGAGTACCTGCGTAAGCACAACCTCGCACTCGGCGGCAGCGTTGAAAACGCAATCGTGGTCGATGCCGATGGTGTACTGAACGAAGACGGCCTTCGCTATGAAGACGAATTCGTGAAGCACAAGATCCTCGATGCCATTGGTGACCTGTACCTGCTGGGTAACAGCCTGATTGGTGAGTTCAAAGGCTTCAAGTCCGGTCATGCACTGAACAACCAACTGCTGCGCAAGTTGATTGAGCAGACAGATGCGTGGGAAGTCGTGACGTTCGAAGACGCCAGCACTGCACCGATCTCTTACATGCGCCCTGTTGCGGCCGTGTAAGTAAAAAATCTCTCTAGTTTTTTGAAGGCCATCCTCGGATGGCCTTTTTTTATGCCCTTAGTTTTTGTGTTGCCTGGGCCGGCCTCTTCGCGAGCAGGCTCACTCCTACATTTGAAATGCATTCCCCTGTAGGAGTGAGCCTGCTCGCGATAGGGCCAGTGAGGCCACTATATCTATCAGGAAGCCACCACCACCCGATTACGTCCACCTTCCTTGGCCTGATACAACGCCTTGTCCGCCGCAAACAACAACTGCTCCAGCGTCATCTCACTCGTCGCTGTCCACGTAGCGATGCCAATACTCACGGTCATCGGCAACTCGGCCCCGTCGACTAATGGCAATTGCTCCACAGCCTGCCGGATATGCTCGGCAATCTGCTGCGCGCCGTGACTGTCGGTCTCGGCCAGAATCACTGAAAACTCCTCGCCACCGTAACGTGCGACCAGATCCGCCGGTCGTCGCACATTCTCGGTAATGACCCGTGCCAGCCTCTTCAATGCGTGATCGCCGGCCTGATGCCCATGACGGTCATTGAACGCCTTGAAGTGATCGGCATCGATCATCATCACCGACAACGGTTTACCCGAGCGCTGGGCGCGAAACCATTCGTGGCGCAGTGATTGATCGAGCATCCGCCGATTGGCCACGCCGGTCAGCGCATCGGTCGCGGCCAGTTGCGCCAGTTCGTGCTCGGCGCGCTGGCGCAAGCGCAGTTCACGGGTGAGCAGCCATGTGAGCCAGAGCAGGCCAAGACACAGCACGCCGGTTGCGCCACTGATCAGCAACGCCGTACGCCGCCAGGTGCCGAACACCTCATCGCTGGATAACGCGACGATGACCGTCAGCGGTAAATTGCCGACCCGCGAATAGGTGTAGAGCCGTTGCTGATGATCGATGCTGGACACGCTGTTGAAACTGCCATTGCCGTCGCTGTCGCGCAGGATCCGCACCACGTTGGGCCGGTTGCCGAAGCTTTTGCCGATGGCGTCGCTTTGCAGATACGGCTTCTGCGCCAGCAGGATGCCGTCGTTGTCGATGATGTTCAGGGTGCTGTCGTTGCCGATATCGAGGCTGTTGAACAACTGATCGAAGTAGTCGAGCTTCAGCGACGCCACGGCCACGCCGGCGAATTCACCGGTGTCCGTGGAAATGCGCCGGCTGAAGCTGATGCGCCACTGATTGGCTTCATCGCAATCGCAGCGGGTCTTGAACGGGCGGCTGATGAACATGCCGACGTCGCGGTTGAAGGCGTGAGCGAGAAAGTAGTCGCGGTCGGCGAAATTGCCTGGTTTTGGTTCGATCCGCGAGGAGTCAGCGATCACATCGCCGTGCTTGTCGAGCAACAGAATGTCGCCCTTGAAGCGCGCGGTGGTCGAGCGGTCGAAGAGCGCCAGATGGCGGATCTGTGGAGTGACGTCGCGCAAGTCATCGCGTTGCGAGGCAGCAATCAGGCCTTGCAGCGTCAGATCGTACAGTTCGACGGTGCGCAACACGTCGGCGTCGATCAGCTGTGCGATGGTGGTTGCACTGCGGGTGGCTGACTCCTGAGCGCTGGCGTGCTCACGAATCAGCAGGAAAGTGACGATGCACACGATCGCGAGCACGCTCAGCAGACTGCCGGAGACCAACAGTATTTCGGGGCGTCCGGTCTTGCCCGCAGCGGGTGGGGTACGGCTCGCGATCATGATGGGGGTATCGGTTAGGGGATTTGTGTAGTGAGGGGATTTATCCCCGATGGGCTGCGCAGCGGCCCCCTGATTTTTCAGTGAAGACAGGGGGGCGCTGCGCGCCCCATCGGGGATAAATCCCCTCGCCACAGCTTAGAAGACGTTGATCGGGTAGTCGATGATCACGCGGTATTCATCTGTGTCTGAATCGATCACGCCATAACCATTACCACCGCGGTTGGTGGCCCATTGCAGGCGCACTGCCAGATCTTTGGCCTGACCGCTTTGTACCACGTACTTCAAGTCGAGGTCGCGTTCCCAGTGCCTGGCGTTTTGTCCATCGGCGCTGTACCAGTTGGCGTAGCCCTTGCTCTGCGGATCGACTTTGGTCAGGTCAACCGTGCCGCGCGAGTAGGACACCGCCGACGTCAGCCCTGGTATGCCAACACCGGCGAAGTCATAGGCGTACTTGAGTTTCCACGAACGCTCGTTCGGGCCGTTGAAGTCCGAATACTGCTGCGAGTTGTCGAGGTAAACGCTGTCGCCCTGGCTGATGTAGTCGAACGGCGTGTTGCCGTTGACCCGCTGATACGCGGCGGTAACGCTGTGGCTGCCGACACCCACGGTGAAGTGCACGCTGTAAGTGTTGTTGTCGATGTCGCCCAGCAGCGCATCGCCAGTGTCCTGGGTGTGATAGAAGTGCAGGCCCGGGTTGAGGCTGACCAGATCGTTCAACTGCCAGGTGTAATCCAGGTCGTAGTAGTACTGGTTCCAGATGTCCTTGAGTTCGGCAGCGTACAGATTGCTGGTCAGGCCTTGGACACCGCTCCACGACACGCCGGCCCAATTCAGGTGCCGGCTTTTGTCGCCATCGGCCAACGTCCCGTATGACGTGCCGATACGCTGGTGACCGCTCTGGTTGTACGGTTTGGTGAAACTGGCCTGACCGCCTTCGATCAACCAGCCGTCGAAGCTGTGGTTGGTCAGGCTGACGCCACGAAAAGTCTGCGGCAGCATGCGGCTGTCACCACCGGCAATCACTGGATTGGTCAGGAACAGGTCACCGGCCTTCAGCTCGGTGTCGAACGCGCGCATTTTCAACGTCCCGCCCGCGGTCGAGAACGATCCTGGCGCTTTACCGTTGCCATCGCTGATCGGCAGGATACTGGAGCCGTCCGTGCCGCCACCACCATCGAGTTTCAGCCCGAGCATCGCATGGGCATCAAGGCCGAAACCGACCGTGCCTTCGGTGTAACCCGACTGGAAGATGCCGAGAAAACCCTGGCCCCACTCGATGTTGTCGTCCGCTTTTTGTAGACGGTTGCGATTCATGTAGTAGTTGCGGGCGTTGAGGTTGAGGCTCGAGCCTTCGACGAAGCCTGCCGGCGCGGGCTCGTCAGCGTGAGCGGTGGGGGCAATCGTTGCGGCAATTGCAATGAACAGCGGAGTAAAACGGACTGGGTAACGCACGTGCGGTAAAGCTCCTTGGGTCAACTGACACTTCAATGTATTGAGGTGCATGATGTTTCTTGTTGTTACAGACGAACCAAACGGCTTTCACACCACAACGAAAAAAGGCCGCTGAACATCAGCGGCCTGGAATGACGACGGTTGAACGGGAAGAGCCAAACAACCGCGTCGAGGGAAACGTTTGAGCGGTGTGCGACTCAGCTGTCTTTCTCGGATGCTTGAGTCTGGGAAGCGGCAGCCTGAGGGGCTTGCGTGGCGTCTTGAGCCTTGGCCATCACTTCTGCCTGATGCTGATCGAATGCCTGAGCGCGAGCGACATTTTGCGCCACGAACGACTGCGATTCTTCAGCCATCGCCATCGGCGACAGGATCAATGAGGACAAAACGAAAGCGCTGGCAATACCCATACTGTTGGACATTCTGAAAACCTTCTCGCTTGGCGAGTGCTGTTTGGTGCGGGCAAAGATAAAGTTGCCGGGCGTTGGGAAACAGCGTGATTTTCATAAATGACTGTTACAGCAAAAGCAAAGATCACCTGTTGGTAAACGCATTCCCGGAGGCTGGGAAAACTTGTGGTGAGAGGATTTATCTGTGGCGAGGGGATTTATCCCCGTTGGGCTGCGAAGCGGCCCCAAAACCAGCGATCGCGATCTTTCTGACACAACCTGCACATAGAATTCAGGACTGCTTCGCAGCCCATCGGGGATAAATCCCCTCGCCACAGGGTGGATATGCAACAGTTAAACCGGGAGATGAATCCCGAACGTATTCATCCCGCGATCACTCCTCACAAACACATCCCCACCATGCATCAGCGCAATCGCCTTGACGATCGCCAGCCCCAAGCCATGGTTATTGCCACTATTACTGCGCGACGCATCCACCCGATAAAACCGTTCGAACAACCGTGGCAAATGCTCATTGGCAATCGGCGAGCCGGGATTGCTCACGCCGATGCTGACCTGCTGCTCTTGCACCTCGATCCGCACTTCGATGATCTGGCCCGGTGCCGTGTGCTGCACGGCGTTGCTCAGCAGATTGATCAACGCCCGACGCAAGTGCGCGACCTCAATCTGCACCTGCGCATCGCCGCTGACCTGCACCTGCACCTGCGCGTCTTCGAGAATGAAATCCAGGTATTCCAGCGTGGTCGCTACTTCATCAGCGAGCGATGTGGAGGTCAGTTTGGTCGCCTTGTTGCCCTGATCGGCACTGGCCAGAAACAGCATGTCGTTGATGATCGAGCGCAGCCGTTCCAGCTCTTCGAGATTGGATTGCAGCACTTCGAAATAGTGTTCGGCGGAACGCCCGCGTGTCAGCGCCACCTGAGTCTGGCCGATCAGATTGGTGAGCGGTGAACGCAGTTCATGGGCCACATCGGCGTTGAACGATTCCAGCCGCGAATACGCCTGCTCGACCCGTTCCAGCGTCGAGTTGAACGAGTCGACAAACTGCTCAAGCTCCGGCGGCAGCGGTGATAAACGCAAGCGTCCGGCCCGTAGCGGAGGCGCCAGGCGTTGCGCTTCGTGGGACAGTTTGATCAACGGCTTGAGGCCGATCCGCGCCACCCAATACCCCAACGCCGAAGCCATCAAAACACCCACAATCGCCAGGCTGATCAGCGCGATCAGCAACTGGTGCTGGGTCTGGTGAAAGGTCTCCGTATCGATGCCGATCATGAAGCGCAGGGGCGGCCGCTGATCCTTGGCCGGGAACTGGCTGACCAGCACTTTCAACGGGTAGGGCTGATCCGGTAATTGTAGGTCGCGCATGCCCAGTGGGCCGTTGGCGAAGTCGCGGATCTGCGCGGTGAAGCTGCCGTATTCATACTGCGGATCGCCGCTGCTGATCCAGAAGCTGATGCGCTTGTCTTCTTCGCCCAGCAGCTTGAGTTTGTTGTTGATCTTCACCCAGTGCTCGGGCGTGCCATAACGGCCTACCGTGGATTCGAGCACGCTGTAGCGCGCATCCAACTCCGCTTCCGGCAACAAACCCAAGCCTTTGTCCACCTGCTGATACAACGCGCCGCCGATCAACAAAAACACCAGCAACGCTACCAGCGTGAACATCCCGCTAAGGCGCAGGGCAATCGAGTTACTGGACACCACGGCTCTCCAGCACATAACCCATGCCGCGAATGGTGTGCAGCAGTTTCTCGTCGAACGGTCCGTCGAGCTTGGCGCGCAGGCGTTTGATCGCGACTTCGACGACGTTGGCGTCGCTGTCGAAATTGATGTCCCAGACCATCTCGGCGATGGCGGTTTTCGAGAGAATTTCACCCTGGCGCCGCGCCAATACACTGAGCAGGGAAAACTCTTTCGCGGTCAGGTCCAGTCGCGTGCCGGCGCGGGTTGCCTTGCGGCTGATCAAATCTATCCACAGGTCGGCGATGCTCACTTGCACCGGTTCATGGCCGCCGCTGCGGCGGGTCAGCGCTTGCAGGCGGGCGACCAGCTCAAGGAAGGAAAACGGTTTGCCGAGGTAGTCATCGGCACCGTCGCGCAGGCCTTTGATGCGGTCTTCGACGCGCTCGCGGGCGGTGAGCATGATCACCGGGGTTTGCTTTCGCGCACGCAACGCGCGCAGCACGCCGAAGCCATCAAGGCCCGGCAGCATGACGTCGAGGACGATCACCGCGTAGTCGCTTTCCAGCGCCAGATGCAGGCCTTCGACGCCGTCGCGGGCCAGATCCACGGTGTAACCCTGTTCCGTCAGACCGCGGTGCAGATAGTCCGCGGTTTTTTCCTCGTCTTCGATAATCAGAACGCGCATGACCGCCTCAGTCTGTAGTCGCCAGTGCCGCAGAAGGCAAAGCTTTAGGCCGATGGAACAGCCGCTCAAGCCACAAGTATATGACCGGCGTGGTAAACAGCGTCAGCATCTGGCTGACCAGCAAACCGCCAACCACGGCGATCCCCAACGGCTGGCGCAACTCGGCACCGGTGCCGTAGCCGAGCATCAGCGGCAACGCGCCGAGCAACGCGGCGAGGGTGGTCATGATGATCGGCCGGAACCGCGTCAGGCACGCTTCGAAAATCGCATCCTGTGGCGCCAGCCCGCGATTGCGCTGAGCCTCCAGCGCAAAGTCGATCATCAGAATGCCGTTCTTCTTGACGATACCGATCAGCAATACCAGCCCGATCAACGCCATGATCGAAAAGTCCTGGCCGCAGATCCACAACATGATCACCGCACCCAGACCCGCCGCCGGCAGCGTCGAAATGATCGTCAGCGGATGCACGAAGCTCTCATAAAGCACGCCGAGAATGATGTACACCGCCACCAGCGCCGCCAGAATCAGCCAAGGCTGGCTGGCCAGCGAACTTTGAAAGGCCTGCGCCGCGCCCTGGAAATTGCCGCTGATGGCGGTCGGCATGCCGATCTCGGCCTTGGCCTGATTCAGCAGAATCACCGCATCGCCCAGTGCTACACCGGGTGCGAGGTTGAACGACAGGTTGGCGGCCGGGAACATGCCGTCATGGGCAATCGACAGCGGGCCGATGGTCGGCGCATCGAATTTGGCCAGCGCCGACAACGGCACCATCTCGCCACTCAGCGGCGAGCGCAGGTAGAAATAGTTGAGGCTTTCGGCCTTGCCGCGTTGCTTGGTGTCCAGTTCCAGAATCACGTTGTATTGGTTGACCTGGGTCTGGAATTCGTTGATCTGCCGCTGGCCGAAGGCGTCGTAAAGCGCTTCATCGACATCGCTTGCCGTAAGGCCGAAACGTGCGGCGGCGCTGCGGTCGATGCTGATGTGGGTGATGCTGCCGCCCAGTTGCAGATCGTTGGAAATGTCGCGGAACGCCGGGTTGCTGCGCAGTTTTTCGGTCAGGCGCTGGGTCCAGGTGGCGAGGGTTGCGCCGTCGTTGCTCTTGAGTACGTATTGGTACTGCGCACGGCTCGGGCCGGAGCTTAAGTTGATGTCCTGACCGGCGCGCAGATAAAGCACGATGCCGGGGACTTTCATCAGTTGCGGACGGATGCGGTCGATGAACTGACTGGCCGAGACATCGCGGTCGCCGCGTTTTTTCAGTGCGATCCAGAAGCGGCCGTTGGCAATCGTCTGGTTGCTGCCGGACACGCCCACCGAATGGGAAAACGCCTGCACGGCCGGGTCGGCGGCGACGATTTCGGCCATCGCCAGGTGTTTTTTCACCATGTCGCCGTAGGAAATATCTGCGGCGGCTTCAGTGGTGCCGAGAACGAAACCGGTGTCCTGCACCGGGAAGAAACCTTTCGGGATAAAGATGTAACCGGTGATGGCCAGCGCCAGCGACAAACCGAACACGCCGATCATCAATTTCTGATGGGCGAGGGCACGGCGCAGGCCTTTCTCATACCAACTGAGCAGGCGTTCGCTGAAGGTCGGTTTGTCGTGGGCGTGATGCACCGGTTTACGCATGAACAGCGCCGCCAGCGTTGGCGCCAGCGTCAGCGACACCACCACGGAAATCATGATGGTCGAAGTCGCGGTCAGGGCGAATTCCTTGAACAACCGCCCGACCACGCCACCCATGAACAGCAGCGGAATAAACGCCGCCACCAGCGAGAAACTGATCGAAACCACGGTGAAGCCGATCTCGCCGGCGCCCTTGATGGCCGCTTCGCGCATGTCGTCGCCGGCCTCCAGATGCCGGTGAATGTTCTCCACCACGACGATCGCGTCGTCGACCACAAATCCCACGGCCACCACGATCGCTACCAGCGTCAGGTTGTTCAGGCTGAACCCGAGGATGTACATCAGGGCGAAACTGGCGACCAGCGAAACGCCGAGCACCGCCGAGACAATCAGCGTTGCCGACAACTGACGCAGGAACAGCGCCATCACTGCGACCACCAGCAGGATCGCGATCATCAGCGTGATCTCGACTTCATGCAGCGAGGCGCGGATGGTCTGGGTGCGGTCGATCAGGGTTTTCACCTGCACCGAGGCGGGCAGCATGGCCTCCAGGCCGGGCAGGGCGGCTTGAATGCGGTCCACGGTTTCGACGATGTTGGCTCCGGGCTGGCGCGAGATCACCAGGTTCACTCCCGGTTGATCGCCGGCCCAGGCTTGCACGTAGGCATCTTCCGAACCGTTGACGACTTTGGCGACATCACGCAGGTGAACCGGGGCGCCATCCTTGTAGGAAACGATGAGCTGGCTGTAGTCCTCGGGATGGAACAACTGGTCGTTGGTCGACAGCGTGGAAATACTCGATTCGCCGTACAGCGCACCCTTGGCCAGGTTGAGGCTGGTCTGCTGGATCGCCAGACGAATGTCGGCGAGGGTCAGGCCGATGGCGGCGAGTTTGTCGGCCGAGGCTTGAACGCGAATTGCTGGACGTTGCTGACCGGTGATGTTGATTTGGCCTACGCCGTCGATCTGACTGATCTGACGGGCGAGCAGGGTTTCCACCAGGTCACTGAGTTCAGTGCCGGGCATCTGCGTCGAGCTGACACTGAGGATCAGCACCGGGCTGTCGGCCGGGTTGACCTTCTTCCAGGTCGGCAGCGTCGGCATGTCTTTCGGCAGTTTGCCGGCGGCGGTGTTGATCGCTGCCTGGACTTCCTGGGCGGCGGTGTCGATGCTTTTGTCGAGGGTGAATTGCAGGGTCAGCAGGCTCGAACCCAAGGCACTGCTGGAGGTCATCTGGGTCATGCCGGGGATGGCGCTGAATTGCACCTCCAGCGGCGTGGCCACGGACGAGGCCATGGTGTCGGGGCTGGCGCCGGGTAACTGCGCGGAAACCTGAATCGTCGGAAATTCCGCTTCCGGCAGTGGCGCGATTGGCAAACGCGGGAAGGCAATTGCTCCGACCAGCACAAGCGCGATGGTCAGCAGAATCGTCGCAACCGGGTGGTTGATGCACCACGTGGAGACGCCTTTGTGCTCCTTCATGGTTTCGGCTCCGCTTGCACCACCTGCGGCGGTTCGCTCATGACCTGCACGGTCGAACCGGGTTTGAGCCGCGACTGGCCGTCGGTGACCAAGACGTCACCGGTCTTCACGCCCTTAATGATGTCTTGGCCGCTGCCCTGATAAACCATCTGCACTTGCACGGCTTCGACCTTGTCGCCGTTGACCCGGTAAACGAAGTGTTGGTCGAGGCCACGTTGTACGACGGTGGGCGGGACGACCAGCGCATCCTTGTCGAGGGCTGTCTGAATTTTTACCGTGACCAGCAGACCGGGCCAGAGCTTCTGGCTGGCGTTGTCGAATTCGGCCTTGGCGCGGATGGTGCCGGTGTTGGCGTTGATCTGGTTGTCGATCAGGGTCAGGTGACCTTCGCCGAGCAGGTTGCCGGTTTCGCCGTCGGTGTCGGCGCCGATGTAGGCCTTGACCTGTGCACGCTGTGGGTCGCTGATCAGGCCCTGCAGGGTGGGGAGCATTTGTTGCGGCAGGGAGAACTCCACGGCGATCGGGTCGATCTGGGTGACGGTGAACAGGCCTGCGGTGTCGGTCATGCGCAGGAAGTTGCCTTCATCGACTGTGCGAATACCGACGCGGCCGGTGACCGGGGAGTGAATCTGTGTGTAGGAAAGTTGTACCTGCGCGGCGTCGATTGAGGCCTGGTTGCCTTGGGCGGTGGCTTTGAGTTGGTTGACCAGGGCTTGTTGCTGGTCGTAGGTCTGCTTGGAGACGCCGTCGTCGACGCTGAGCAGTTTGTAGCGTTTGAGGTTGACCAAAGCGACTTGCAGTTGCGCCTGGCTTTCGCCCAACTGTGCACGGGCCTGGTCGAGGCTGGCGCGGATCGAGCGGTCGTCGATGGTGGCGAGGAGGTCGCCGGCCTTCACTAGTTGGCCTTCCTTGACGAGAATTTTGGTGAGGATGCCGTCGATTTGTGGGCGCACGACCACGCTGTGTAATGAGAGTACCGAGCCGATGCCGCTGGTGTAGCGGGGGACGTCTTTTTCGCTGACCGCTATGACTCGCACGGGGATTGCGGTGGGGGTGGCGAGTTTGGTCGGGGCGGGTTTGAGTGCAAACCATAGGCCTGTGGCTGCGATGGCGATCAGCAGGGTGGCTAGCAGGGCTTTGTTCTTTTGGATTTGCATGCGGTTGGGGCGCCAGGGTTTAGAGTTTGGGCAGATTGGGTATTTATAAGCTTGTTTGGGGGTCAGGAGGGTGACCGGAAACTGACGGCGCTGTCAGTTTCGTTTGGGTGTATATCCGTTGCTGCGGTAACGGCGGCTTAGGGTTTCGCCCTTACGGCGACTCACTTTTTTTACAAGCGCCAAAAAAAAGTAAGCAAAAAAACGCTTGCTCCTACGTACGGCCCGCTCGCTGGGGCTCGGGGTTCCTTCGCTCCGGGATCGATCCGGGCGCAGCGCCTACGGTTTGCTGCGCTGCACCTCCTCTCGCTGTGTTTGGCTGCGCCAAACGGTCGCTGCGCTCCCACGCCCGGATCAACCCCTCCACTCAGCCTTCCGACGTCGCCCGTGGATCAAGGTCAAGAGCTTTACTCGAGCTAACGCTCATTGTGTTGAGTGGGGCGGCATACGCCGCGTGCGGGTTGTACTTATCTTCCCTGTGTGAGCTGGCTTGCCAGCGATGGCGGCCTGACAGCCGACCAAGGTCTTGCAAACTGCATGCTATCCCATTGTAGGAGTGAGCCTGCTCGCGATAGCGGCCTGACAGCCGACCAACCTCTGCCAGATGAACTCAACCCCTGTGTGAGCTGGCTTGCCAGCGATAGCGGCCTGATAGCCGACCAATCTCTTGCAGACGGCATGCGATCCCATTGTAGGAGTGAGCCTGCTCGCGATGGCGGCCTGACAGCCGACCAATCTCTGCCAGATGAACTCAACCCCCTGTGGGAGCTGGCTTGCCAGCGATGGCGGCCTGACAGCCGACCAATCTCTGCCAGATGAACTCAACCCCCTGTGGGAGCTGGCTTGCCAGCGATGGCGGCCTGATAGCCGACCAATCTCTGCCAGATGAACTCAACCCCCTGTGGGAGCTGGCTTGCCAGCGATAGCGGCCTGATAGCCGACCAATCTCTTGCAGACGGCATACGATCCCATTGTAGGAGCGAGCCTGCTCGCGAAGAGGTCTGTCCAGTCAGCCGATTACCTTGTGCTGTTTAAATATGAGTCAAATAACCAGAACCTTCCCACAAGGTTTTCAGGTTGTCCGTCGGACGTGCGCTCTCTAGTCTTTGGTTGTCGCCGAAAACTCGGCGATCGGGTGTGAGAACCCGGGCTAAGTATTATTCCAACACCAGTACCGTCATAATCGGCGCCAGCTGATTGCTGCCTGCATTTTTATGGCGGCTATGTGCGGGCGGACTTCGGTCCGGCCGGAGGTTGTACTGGTCCTTGCCCGGTTTCTCACCCCGTACGTAGCTGCCACCCAATTCGCCGCGTGAGAAACGGTAATTGTTGGCTCCAATCAGTAAGGACTGAATCAATGACTAAGCCCGTACCCGATCCACCCCTCGAAACCCCAACCCCACTCGAAGACGCCCTCCGCGCCGACGACCAGATCAAAACCCGCGAAGCCATCAAGCGTGCCCTCGATTTCTATCTCTGCCCCGAACCGGTCAAACCACGACGGCCCAGCACGATGTTCCTTATCCAGCCGAACATCGACACGGAAAGTCTGCTCGCTCACGCCTGTGAATCTCTGGCTTCAGCCAATGTCATGGCCAGTGATCTGGCCGATCAGCTCAACCGTCCGCAACGCATTACGGCACTGGCCATCCAGCAGATCGTCATGCTCGCCGAGCTGGCGGTAAACCGGGCGCTGGATCGGGTTGATCCACAAACGTAATCCGTTTTCGCACCGCGTCATCGTTCTTCGCGAGCAGGCTCGCTCCTACATTTGAAATGCATTCCCACTGTAGGAGCGAGCCTGCTCGCGATGGCGGTATAACGGTCCTCAAAAGGGACCGATCAGTCCCAATTCGGGACCCATTTGCCAACTACGCTTCTCAAGATCCGTCCCTGCTCGCGGATAAACATTGTGTAGCCCGGGTTCTCTCTGGGCCGCTCACCCCGGGAGTGTCTTGAAATGAAGCTGAAAACCGCTCTGCCGTACGTGCTTCTCTTGCTTCCTCTCACATCCTTCGCCGCGCCTGGCAGTCAATCCGGCGAGATCCGGTTTACCGGGCAGATCGTCGATTCCGGCTGTGAAGTCGGGCGAGTCGGTGCATTGAGTTCCAGCGAATCCCGCCAGGTCGAACTCAAGCCCGGCCTGAAACTGGACATCGGTACCTATCGCAACGCCTGCAGCCATGAAACGCTGCCGATGAACATGACTTACGTACCACTGAAGGCCTCGACCGACAAAGGCATCGTCATCATCACGTACCTGTAAACCGTTCGGCTTGTGGCATAAATCTTCAGCTGCCGAGTTGCGGCGCACAGGTATACTGCGCGCCTTCGCGGCTCACTGTTCGGGCCCGACTTTATGCTTTCCGGAGCTTTTATGACTTCCCCAACCCAACCGCCGGTTGATGTCGCCGTGAGCGATGTCGCGGCTGAAATGGCTGACGCCAACGAAACCAAAGCCGATATCCCGGCGTTCAAGTTCCCCTTCAAACCGGGTGAACTGACCGCTGCCAAAGGCTCGAATCAGCCGTGGTACAAGAACGGCGCCAAGAACGGCCACACCAAGACCCCGGGCATGGCGCCGCCGGGCACTCGTCGTTCGATGGGCAAGCGCTGACTTTTCCTGTCAGAAAGAGACTATTCCCACACGGATAAGCGATCCGTCCTCTGGGAATCCGATGACCTCTCGTCGAAGATTCACGCCTCTCGTGAATTCTTTGATGAAGGTCGTCCCAATGCCCTTGGCAAAAATCATATATGCCTTGTCAGTGTTAGCCCTGACCAGCGGCTGCGTGTCCTCCGTGGTTGAACCGTCGATTCGTTTCGGTGTTGAGCCTCTCGTTCCGCCCTTTGAAAGCCGAAACGATAAAGGTGAGCTGGTTGGGCTGAACATCGAACTGGGCAATGCGTTATGCACCGAGTTGCAAAAACGCTGCGTCTGGGTCGACCAGGATTACGCCACCAACATTGCGGCGCTTGAAGCCAATCGTTTTGATGTGATCATGCCGATGACTGCCACTGCGGCACGCCGCGAGCGAATCGACTTCACCGACAATCTCTATCCGTTGAGCAACCAGCTCGTCGCGCGCAAAGGCGCCAATCTGCATCCGGATGTCCGTTCCCTCGAAGGCAAACGCATCGGCGTGCTGGCCGGTACCAGTCGTGAAGCTTTTGCGAAGGAACGATGGGCGCCGTCTGGAGTGACGGTGCGCAGTTTTCAGTTCAACGATCAATTGATCGCCAGTCTGCTGACCGGCGAGATAGACGCCACCTTGCAAGATTCCATCGAAATCAACGAGGCGCTGCTACGGCATTCCCGGGGTGCGGCATTTGAATTCGCAGGTCCGCCGCTCAAGGACCCGATGCTGGGCACCGGCGTGGCCATGGCCGTGCGCAAGACCGACAGCAAACTGCGCGATGACCTGAACGCCGCCCTCGAACGTCTGAAGCGCAATGGTGTGTATCAAGCGATTACCGAAGAATATTTGCCACCCGTCGTGAACGAGCCGCTGCGCTATCAAGCCAATACCGACGGGTTTCCGTTCTCCGATTCGGTACAGGTCGGGGACACGATCTACTTGTCCGGCGTGCTGGGGCTGGATGACAAAGGCGATCTGGCAAAAGGGGGCATCGGCCCGCAGATGACTCAGGTAATGGAGAACCTGCGTAGCGCTTTGCAGAGCAGCGGTTCATCGCTGTATCAGGTCGCCAAATGCACGGTGATTCTGACTGACGTAAAGGACTTTGCAGGCATGAACGAGGTGTACCGCGGTTATTTTCCAGCCGACCGATTACCTGCGCGCACCACCTTCGCGGTCAGGCAACTGGTTGTGCCGGGGGCCAAAGTGGAGCTTGAGTGCTTGGCGGTGGCTCAACGCTGAGCCATTGCAGCTCAATCCATCGACCGTCCTGTCTCTGTCTATGGGCGGTTGATGGCTAAATGCCCAGAAGCTGAGCCAGATCAATATTTAACCAATGAGTGCGCTTAGAGTCAGCAGCCCTGCCGACTCCTCCAATAAAACGAGCGCGCTATCCATGAAGATCAATCTCCCGGTGACCGGCCGCAACGTCGATGTGGCGCTGGATGCGAACATTCTTTCGACGACTGATCTGAGCAGCGCGATCACCTACGCCAACGACGATTTCATCAACATCAGCGGGTACAGCCGCGACGAATTGCTCGGTACGCCGCATAACCTGCTGCGCCATCCGGACATGCCGGCGCAGGCGTTTGCGCATATGTGGCAAACGCTCAAGAGCGGGCGATCGTGGATGGGCATGGTGAAAAATCGTTGCAAGAACGGTGATCACTACTGGGTCAGTGCCTATGCCACGCCGGTGACGCAGAGCGGCGGCGCCTTTGAATATCAGTCGGTGCGCACCCGGCCGGATGCGCGGCAAGTAGCGGCGGCGGAGCGGGCGTATGCACAGTTGCGCGGCGAGCAGGTGGCGCGTTGGCGATTGCCGAATATTGGTGTGCGAGCGCAGATTACCGCGCTGGCCAGTGTGTTACTCGGTGGGCTGTTGACGCTCGAGTCCTGGCTGCGACCGGAGTTGATGGAGATTAATGCCGCAGCGTTTGTTATCGGCAGCGGCACTTGTGCGCTGGGCGTGCGCTGGATCCTGCGGCCGCTGGAGCGGTTGAGCGAGCGTGCGCGTAAGGTGGCGGACAATCCGTTGAGCCAAGGCATTTACACCGGCCGGCGCGATGAATTCGGGCAGATCGAGTTCGCCTTGCAGATGCTCGAAGCACAGGTCGGCGCAGTGGTGGGGCGTATTGGCGATGCGTCGCAGCAGTTGGCCGGGCATGCGGCGCAACTGGTCGATCACCTGCAAAGCAGCCATAGCAGTTCACTGGCGCAGCAGGCGGAAACCGATCAGGTCGCAGCGGCGATTCACCAGATGGCCGCCAGCGTCGCGCAGGTTGCCAGCCATGCGCAGCAGGCTTCGGTGGCGGCGGACCTGGCCGGTACGGAAACCCGCGAAGGGCATCTGCTCGTCGGTGAAAGTCGCAGTGCTGTCTTGCGCCTGGCGCAAGAGCTTGGTCGGGCGACCGAGGTGATTAATCAGCTCGAAGGCCACAGCAGTGAGATTTCCGGGGTACTGGAGGTGATCCGCAGCATTGCCGAACAGACCAATTTACTCGCGCTCAACGCGGCGATCGAAGCGGCGCGGGCGGGGGATGCCGGGCGCGGGTTTGCCGTGGTCGCCGATGAGGTGCGCGGGCTGGCGCAGCGCACGCAGCAATCGACCAACGAAATTCAGCGCATGATCAGCACCCTGCAAACCGGCGCACGCGACGCGGTGATGGTGATGCAGCAGAGCAGCGAGCATGTGGAAAACAGCGTCGATCAGGCGCAACGGGCGGCGCGGGCGCTGGACGGGATCAGCGAACGGGTCGAACAGATCACCGAGATGAGCCTGCAGATCGCGGCGGCAGTGGAGCAGCAGAGTGCGGTGAGCGAGGACATCAATCGCAACATTGTCAGCATCCGCACGGCGTGCGAAGGGATGGTGGATGAGGGGCGCGAGAGTCAGCGCAATTCCGAGGATGTGGCGGGGCTGGCGGGGGATTTGCGCTTGCTGGCGCGGGAGTTCTGGGGGCAGCGGCAGGTTCGGGATTGAGGGTGTGCTCACTTGCGCTATCGCGAGCAGGCTCACTCCTACAAGGGAATGCATTTCAAATGTGGGAGTGAGCCTGCTCGCGATGAGGCCGGGCGGACGCTAAAGAATCTGGATCAAGCCGTCCGCAGCGAGATGAACGCATAATTCAGCGCCGGCTCAGTCGCCACCTGCGCTCCTGCTGCCAGCACTTGCCGGGCGACATCATCCCCGGACAAATGAAACAGCCATTCACTGGACGCTTCGCTCAACGGTTGCCCACTCACCTGATCAATCACCGCCGCAAAAGCGTCCATGTTCGGCAGATACGCGGTAAACCCATCGCCCTTGAGCGCCGTGGTACGAATCCCCAGCGCGGCACAGATCGCATCCTTGAGTCGAATGTCATCGCGATCGGCCTGCCGCGAGCGCTGGATCAGTTCGACCAGTGCCTGATCAACCAACTCACCGCCAACAATCAACGCCGGCCCCTGCTCCCACGATTCCGGCGGGCAGTCCTTGGCGGCCGGATTGAGCGGGATGTGCGGATTGATCTCGGCCGGATAAATGCGACAGACCAATGGCCGACGCTCGTAGATGCGACACAGCTTGTCTTCGTCAAGATTTCGACACGGCCCGACGTTGTACGCGGCAAAGGTGATCGCCACATGCGCGGTCGATCCACCGCTGCGCACCACCACCGATCGCCGCTCGGCGTGTTCACGCTGTTGCGCCGGCAAGCCCAGGCCATTGCCGAGAAAGGCTTCCACCAGCACGATCACCTGACCGCCATCCGCCGCCCACATGCGGGCTTCGGCGAGGGTCAGGGGCACATGGTGATCGGTGCAGCACTTGCCGCATCCGACGCAGGAAAACGTCGTATTCATGGGGGCCATCAATCTTCAATCAAGGTGTTAGGCGGCGACGTAAAGCCGCCATGCAGACCGCGATCGAAGCAAGTTATGCGCCACTCAGCGGGTCTTGACGGTCGGGCGGATCGAGTCCCATTCGGTGACGAACGCGGTTTTCGACTGTTTGTTGAACAGGCACAGCTCGGTGCCTTGTTGGCCTTTCATGTGTTTTTGCGGGTATTGACCTTGCAGCAACACAGCGGTGTAACCGACGCGGTCATCGAATTGCGCGGGAGTGCCGACGGGTTTGGCATTTTTCAAACCGCTGGCCTTGGTGCAACTGGCGAGCACGGTTTTGTCGTAGGCCGCCCAGGCGTCGGGGCTGGAAGCATGGGCTTGAGAAGCGAGGGCGGTGAGGCAGAGCAGGCTGAGAGTGATGGCTTTCATGGTGTTGGCATCCTGGGTGGTGAGTGGCCAGGGTTGGAGTATGCCTGACGGGGAAAGTGTCTGGGATGGCCTCATCGCGAGCAGGCTCACTCCTACATTTTGAAATGCGTTCCCCTGTAGGAGTGAGCCTGCTCGCGATGGCGACCTGTCAGTCCGGAACCAGCTCCCGGCGGACTACATACATCCCGGCACTTTCATACAACCGCTGCGCCCGCAGGTTATCTTCCAGCACCTTCAGATCAACAAACCCTTCACGCCGCTGCTGAAACACCCTGAATGCATTCAACAGCAACGCCCGACCCAAACCTCGGCCCTGAGCGCGCGGATGCACTACCAGATTTTTGATATAGGCACTGGTCCAGCACTGCGCCACACCGACGACACCCTCGGCATCCATGGCGATAAAGCACAGTTGCGGATCGTATTCGGGATCGCGTTCAAACCGCTGCTGCCAGACTTCCAGCGCCGGCACCCGTCCGCCACCTTCGCGGTAACCGAGTTGCATCAACTGATGCACGGTCGGCGCCAGTTGCGGTTGGTAGGTGCTGACCTCAACACCTTGAGGCCAGATAGTATCCGCCACGGCGGCGCGCAGATCGCGCCGCATCAAAAAGCAATATGCCTCGCCCAAGACTCAGTAACCGTTGGCCGCGACGTGTTTGGCCGCTTCGATCAGGCGTTGGGTCAGTTCCGGCGACGAGAACTTGGTCAGCACGGCATTGGCCCCGGCCAGTCGCGCCTTTTCGCTGTTCATCGCGCTGTCGAGGGATGTGTGCAGGAGCACGTAAAGGTGAGAGAAATCCGGGGTCTCACGCAAGGTGCGAGTGAAGGCGTAACCGTCCATCTCGGACATTTCGATGTCGGAGACGATCAGGTTGATCTGTTGCGCGGTGCCTTGCAGGTCGAGCAGGCAGTCGATCGCTTCCTTGGCACTGCGTGCGGTGTGGCATTGCAGGCCGAGGTTGCGCAGGGTGTGCACCGATTGCTGCAGCGCCACCTGGCTGTCGTCGACCACCAGAATCCGCGCGTTGCCGAGGACTTCGGCGTCTTCCATGGACAGATCCGTCGGGGCCATTTCGATCTGCGCCGGGGCGATGCTGTGGATGACTTTTTCAATGTCCAGCACTTGCACCAGCGTGCCGTCGACCGAAGTCACGCCAGTGATGTAGGCGCGGGAACCACCGGAGCCGAACGGCGGTGGCTTGATGTCGGTGGTCAGGCAGTGGACGATTTTGCTCACCGCCTGGACGTGCAGGCCCTGCTTCGAACGGCTGACATCGGTGACGATCAGGCAGCCGCCGTTCGGGTCTTCCAGTGGGCGCTCGCCGATGGCGCGGCTGAGGTCGATCACCGACAGCGAGGCACCACGCAAAGTGGCGATGCCTTTGACGTGCGGGTGCGACTCCGGCAGTTTGGTCAGCGGCGGGCAGGGGATGATTTCACTGACTTTCAACAGGTTGATCGCCATCAGCTTGCCGCTGCGCAAAGTGAACAGCAGAAGCGAAAGTGAATCTGCGCGGGCTTTGGTGGAGGACATATAAACCTTCTGTGGAAAGGTGGTGGGCGAGGGTGTAAATCGCCAGAAACTATTGATGCCGGGTTATCGGCGTCAAAAGGTTGGGCTTTAGGTCTGTTGTCGGGCGGACAGGGATGTACCTGTGGTGAGGGGATTTATCCCCGATGGGGCGTGCAGCGGCCCCGCTTCTTATTTCAAAAGAGGGGACTGCTTCGCAGTCTATCGGGGATAAATCCCCTCACCACAGAGACTCAATCAAACAACAGGATGTGGTTATTTCATGCCTAGTCTTTTGGCCATGCGCCCAAGGTTCGCCCGATCCAGCCCTAACTCCCGCGCCGCGCTCGCCCAGTTGTCCTGATTGCGCTCCAGTGCCGCACCAATCAATCGCCGCTGATATTCCTCGGTGGCGGCGCGCAGATCCCCGCTGATCAAAGGTACAGAAGCCAGCACCCCGGCAACCGGCTCAACCGGGTTATCCACAACCTCACGCGGCAAATCCAGATCCGCCGCACTCAAACTCAGGATCTTTGGCCGTACCTTGCAGTTGCCCAACGCCTTCAACGCACTGCGTCCGATCAAATGTTCCAGTTCACGCACGTTGCCCGGCCAGGTGTAGGCGAGCAGCGCTTCCTGGGCGTCGCTGTTCAGTCGCAGGCTGTTGAGGCCCATGCGCGAGCGGTTCTGTTCGAGGAAGAAGCCGCTGAGCAGCAACACATCACGCCCGCGATCACGCAGGGCCGGCACCCGCAGCGGGTACACGCTCATACGGTGGTAGAAGTCGGCACGATAGCGACCGCTGCGCACTTCTTCGGCCAGGTCGCGATTTGTCGCGGCGATCAGGCGCACATCGACCTGATGTTCCTTGTCCGAGCCCAGGCGCTGCAACTGGCCGCTCTGTAATACGCGCAACAATTTGGCCTGCACGGTCAGCGACAACTCACCGACTTCATCGAGAAACAGCGTGCCGCCATTGGCCAGTTCAAATTTACCGCGACGGTCACTGGTGGCGCCGGTGAACGCGCCGCGCACATGACCGAACAATTCGCTTTCCACCAGCGTGTCCGGCAGCGCGGCGCAGTTGAGGCTGATGATTGGCTTGTCGGCTCGCGGTGACGCGCCGTGAATGGCTTGCGCCACCAACTCCTTGCCGACCCCGGTTTCACCGGTGATCAACACGGTCAGGTCACTGCCGCCGACCAGATTGATTTCTTCCACCAGGCGTTTAAGTGCTTTGCTCTGGCCGATCATTTCGCGGTTCTGTTGGCCGCTGGCCTGGCGGTAAACCTCGGCGCGCTGGTGTTCGTCTTCGGCACGGATCGCCAGCCGTTCGATGCGTTCGGCGGCGTTGACCGTGGCCGAGGCGAGGCTGGCGAAGGCTTGCAGGGCATCCAGTTCGATCGGTTCGAAGCGCTCGGGATCAAGGGCGTCGAGGGTGATCAGGCCCCAGAGTTTTTCGTCGACAAACAAGGGGCAGCCGAGGCAGTCGTGGACTTCAAGGTGATCGTCGAGGCCATCAACCAGGCCGTCGTAAGGATCGGGCAAGTCGCTGTCGGCGGCGAAACGGGTCGGTCCATTGCCGGCCAGCAAAATCTCGAAGCGCGGATGCTCGTTGACCTTGAAGCGTCGGCCGAGGGTGTCGGCACTCAAGCCGTCCACCGCCAACGGCACCAGCGATTCGCCGTCGAGGCGCAGCAGTGCGGCGGCATCGCACGGCAGCAGGGCGCGCATGGCTTCGAGCAGGCGTCGGTAGCGTTCGCCCTCGGGCAATTCGCGGGACAGGTCGGAAACCAGAGGCAGCAGAGCGGTGAGCAGGGATTTGGCAGTCATGGTCTTGTAGTCAAAGAGACACGATGTAGTCGCGATGACTATAAAGCGCTTTGAGTCTATTTGACTACGTAGTTTTTAAAATATTGATTTATAACGATAAATAAGTTGGCACGGAAACTGATAAGTCTCAGGTAACTTTTCATCGAGCTCAGGAGTCACCCTATGCTTAGCGTCCAGGATCGTGCCATCGTCAAATCCACCGTGCCCCTGTTGGAAAGCGGTGGTGAAGTGTTGATCACCCACTTCTACCGGATGATGCTCTCTGAATACCCGGAAGTTCGCCCATTGTTTAACCAGGCCCACCAGGCCAGCGGCGATCAGCCCCGGGCTTTGGCCAACGGCGTGTTGATGTACGCCCGTCACATCGATCAGCTCGACCAGTTGGGCGATCTGGTGGCGAAGATCATCAACAAGCACGTCGCCTTGCAAATCCTGCCTGAGCACTATCCGATTGTCGGTGCCTGCCTGCTGCGCGCCATCTCTGAAGTGCTCGGCGAGGAAATTGCCACGCCAGAAGTGATGAGTGCGTGGGGCGCGGCATACGGACAACTGGCCGATATCCTGATCGGCGCCGAAACGGCGATCTACGACCAGAAAGAACAGGCTGTCGGCGGCTGGCGCGGGGCGCGCGAGTTTATCGTCGCGGCCAAGGTCGAGGAGAGCGCGGAGATCATTTCGTTCTACTTCGAACCGGCCGACAAAGGCCCGATTCTGGCCGCCGAGCCCGGCCAGTACATCGGCATGAAGCTGATCCTCGACGGTGAGGAAATCCGTCGCAACTACTCGCTGTCGGCACTGGCAAACAAAGGTCAGTACCGCATCAGCGTTAAACGCGAACCGGGTGGCCGCGCTTCCAATCACTTGCACGATCAACTGCATGTCGGCGCAAGCATTCAGCTGTTCCCGCCATCGGGCGAGTTCACCCTGACCGCCAGCGACAAGCCGTTGGTGCTGATCAGCGGCGGCGTCGGCATCACTCCGACGCTGGCGATGCTGGAAGCGGCGCTGCAAACCGAGCGCCCGGTGCACTTTATTCACTGCGCGCGCAATGGCAGCGTGCATGCGTTCCGCGACTGGATCGACGGCCTGGCCGAGCGTCATCCGCAACTCAAACGCTTCTACTGCTACGCCGAAGACGATGGCGTGAGTCCGGCGGCGGACAAGGTCGGGATGTTGAGCCAGGAGTTGCTCGGCGATTGGCTGCCCCAGCAGCGTGATGTCGACGCTTACTTCCTTGGGCCGAAGGGCTTCATGGCGGCGATCAAGCGCCACTTGAAAGCGCTGGGTGTGCCGGAGAAACAGAGTCGTTACGAGTTCTTCGGGCCAGCTTCTGCTTTGGAGTAACCCTTCAGACCGAGTTGTCTGCATCGCGAGCAGGCTCACTCCTACAGGGGCGGTGGCGTACATGAAAGTGGTGTACGACGCAGATCCCTTGTGGGAGTGAGCCTGCTCGCGATGGTCGTTACGCGGTCTTGATTCTTAAAAAGTGTTTAAAGGTTAATCGTTTCTTAACCGGTTTATCGTTAATTCCCCGATGCTGATGATAGGCGCTCGTTCGTTTACATGATCAGGATCGCCCCATGTCGCACCTCACCTTCGCCCGTCGTATCAGCTTCGCTGCCCTGGGTCTGTCGGCCGCATTGCTGGCCAGCCCGTTTGCCTCTGCCGAATCTGCCTTGATCACTCCGCAGACTCTGATCGTCGATCAGAGCTTGCCCAAGGCACAGGTTGCAGCCATGGAACTGGCAGCACGGCGTTATGGCAGTTTCTGGAACAGTGGCGAAGAGGCGCTGGCCACCGCAGCCTTGTCGCCGCAGTTTGTCGACAAGACTCCACCCGAAGGCCGGGTACAGGGGCCGACCGGACCATTGCTGGCGTCGAAGTTCTTTCGTACGGCGGTGCCGGATCTGAGCTGCGATATAGAGCAAATGATCGTCGCCGGTGATCGCGTGGTGGTGCATCTGCACTTTCGCGGGCATTTCACTGGCACGTTCAAGGCTCTCAAAGGGCAGGGGCAGCGTGTAGACTTCCGGGCAACCGATATCTATCAGATCGACAACGGTCGTATCGCCGCCAATTGGCATATCGAAGACAACATCAGCCTGATGGCGCAACTGCAAGCGCAGCCGCCGGCCAGCTGAACCATGGACATACAAGGGAAATGCGATGAGCGAGGAAACGATTCGATTGGGGCGTGAGCGGCGCTTTCTGGTGCTGCTGGGCATTATCTGCCTGGCATTGATCGGTGGCGCGCTGTACATGCAGATCGTGCTCGGCGAGGCGCCGTGCCCACTGTGCATTTTGCAGCGTTATGCATTGCTGCTGATCGCGCTGTTCGCCTTCATTGGCGCGGCCATGCGCACGCGGCGCAGCATCACGGTGTTTGAAGTGCTGGTGGTGATTTGTGCGATTGCCGGGGCCGGTGTGGCCGGGCATCACGTCTACACCCAGTTCTATCCGGCGGTGAGCTGCGGCATCGATGTGTTGCAGCCGATTGTCGATGGTCTGCCGCTGGCGAAGATCTTCCCGTTGGGGTTCCAGGTCGACGGTTTCTGCTCGACCCCGTACCCGCCGATCCTCGGTCTGTCGTTGGCGCAATGGGCGTTGGTGGCATTCGTGCTGGTGGTGGTGTTGGTGCCGCTGTTGACCTCGCGTAACCGAAAAGCACTGCGCTGAGTCAACTCTTCGGCATTCTTGCCGATACAGAAAGCGCCTCGATTTGCGTATCAGCAAATCGGGGCGTTTTGCATTTCAGAGTGTTTGTAAAAACACTGTGATGGACGGCAAGGAAGGGTGTGGCGGGTGTGCGACATGTTGTCACACACGCCGTGTCGCAGGTCTCTTCAGTGACGCGGATTGGTGCGCTGTTACAAAAAAGGATTGGTCTGTTTCAGCGTTTTGCTGCTTTTGCACGTGTGTGCCAGATCAGGCACTTTTAACAAGACATGGCAGATGGCCAAAAGCCTTGGAGTATCGGGGTTTGCGCTGATCCTGCTTTCGGAAAAAGCCTTCAGAGCTGTCTGAACTGAGGCCGGTACACCTACAAATTTTGGTGTTTTTGTTGAGAATCGATTTCGATAACATGCGGCACTTTTGCAAAAATGGCGATGGATTGTTGCTCGAACGGATAAAAATTATTTCGGGATAAGACATGGTGTATAGGGCGCTACCTATCTACAATCGCCCGCACTGAATTCCCGGCACTGTTCAGCCTTTATTAAGGAGGCGAGCAGGAAGTCGGGTGTCGAGCGAGTCGTAAGGCTTTCAAGACACCCAGGTGTCGGTGCCTTCCAACTTTCCGCACCAAATGGAATTGGTCTGTAACAAGGCCTTTGACCACGAATTCGAATAAGAACTGACCGCTGTCCCAGGTTTTGTCGAGCGTCTGACGCGCGACGGGCGGCCCTTATTCAATCCAAAGAAAATGCCAACCCTTGGCAGGGTGAAGTGTTGGCGATCAAAACCCAACTGCATTGCGCAAGCTGCTTTAGAGGTCGTGAGATGAGTAAAAACAGGTACCCCAGATTACTAGGCCTAGTGCCGCTGCTCGGCACGTTGTTGCTGGGAGGCTGCAACATGACCTTGCTCAATCCAACGGGCCAGGTCGGCCTGGAACAGCGCAACCTGATCATCACCGCCACGCTGCTGATGCTGTTGGTCGTTGTGCCGGTTATCGTCATGACCTTCCTGTTCGCCTGGAAGTACCGCGCCTCTAACAAGGACGCGATCTACACCCCGAAATGGTCGCACTCGACCAAAATCGAAGTGGCAGTCTGGACCATCCCGGTCCTGATCATCATTGCCCTGGGTTACATCACCTACATTTCGACCCACGAACTGGACCCTTATCGTCCGATTCAATCCGACGTCAAGCCAGTGACCATCGAAGTGGTCGCGCTGGACTGGAAGTGGCTGTTCATCTACCCGGAACAAGGCATTGCCACGGTCAACAAGATCGTGTTCCCGGCGCACACGCCAATCAACTTCAAGATCACCTCTGACGCTGTGATGAACTCGTTCTTCATCCCGGGTCTGGGCGGCCAGATCTACGCGATGGCGGGCATGCAGACCAAGCTGCACCTGATCGCTGACCGTAACGCTGAAATGGACGGTATCTCCGCCAACTACAGCGGCGCGGGTTTCACCGGCATGAAGTTCAAAGCTATCTCTACGACTCAGGAAGATTTCGACGCCTGGGTAAGTGAAGTCAAGAAGTCACCTAAACAGCTTGATCAAGCTGAATACGCAGCCCTTGCCAAGCCAAGCCAGAACAACCCAGTCGAGCTCTACTCCTCGGTCACGCCGAACCAGTTCCAGATCATCGTCGACAAGTACGAAGGTATGAAGCCGGGCAAGCCGCTGAAGCACGAGAAGAAAGAGAAAGAAGTGGCGGCCACGGAAATTGACTCGAGTTCGCATTCAGCTGCCGGGGCAGAGGAGTAAACGATGTTTGGTAAATTAAGTTGGGAAGCAGTCCCATTCCACGAGCCGATCGTGATGGTGACCATCGCCATGATCGCCCTCGGTGGTCTGGCGCTGTTCGCTGCAATCACCTACTTCAAGAAGTGGACTTACTTGTGGACCGAGTGGCTGACGTCGGTCGACCACAAGAAAATCGGCGTGATGTACATCATCGTCGCCATGGTCATGCTGCTGCGCGGTTTTGCCGACGCCATCATGATGCGTACCCAGTTGGCCATGGCCACCGAGGGTTCGCCTGGCTACCTGCCACCTGAACACTATGACCAGATCTTCACCGCTCACGGTGTGATCATGATCATCTTCATGGCGATGCCATTCTTCACCGGCCTGATGAACCTTGCAGTGCCGCTGCAGATCGGCGCGCGTGACGTTGCCTTCCCGTTCCTGAACTCCCTGAGCTTCTGGCTGCTGGTATCGGGCGTCGTGTTGATCAACCTGTCCCTGGGCGTCGGCGAATTCGCCAAGACCGGTTGGGTTGCGTATCCACCGCTGTCGGGTCTGCAGTACAGCCCTGGCGTGGGCATGGACTACTACATCTGGGCGCTACAGTTATCCGGTTTAGGTACGACGCTAACGGGGGTTAACTTCCTCGCGACCGTGCTGAAAATGCGTACCCCTGGCATGAAACTGATGGACATGCCGATCTTCACCTGGACCTGCACCTGGGCAAACGTTCTGATCGTGGCTTCGTTCCCGATCCTGACCGCTACCCTGGCACTGCTGACCCTTGACCGTTACATGGATTTCCACATTTTCACCAATGAACTTGGTGGCAATCCAATGATGTACGTCAACCTGTTCTGGGCCTGGGGCCACCCTGAGGTTTACATCCTGATCCTGCCGGCATTCGGCATCTTCTCGGAAGTGATCTCGGCGTTCACCGGCAAGAAACTGTTCGGCCACCACTCGATGATCTACGCCTCGGGCGCGATCTCGGTACTGGGCTTCATGGTTTGGCTGCACCACTTCTTCACCATGGGTTCGGGTGCAAGCGTCAACGCCTTCTTCGGTCTGGCGACGATGCTGATTTCCATCCCGACGGGTGTGAAGCTATTCAACTGGCTGTTCACCATCTACCAGGGCCGTCTGCGCTTCACCAGCCAGGTTCTGTGGACTCTGGGCTTCATGGTGACCTTCGCCATCGGCGGCATGACCGGCGTACTGCTGGCCATCCCGGGTGCTGACTTCGTTCTGCACAACAGCCTGTTCGTGATCGCGCACTTCCATAACGTGATCATCGGCGGTGCGGTATTCGGTTACATCGCAGGTTTCGCGTTCTACTTCCCGAAAGCGTTCGGCTTCAAGCTGCACGAAGGCTGGGGTAAAGCAGCGTTCTGGTTCTGGATCTCGGGCTTCTTCGTCGCGTTCATGCCGCTCTATGCACTGGGCTTCATGGGCATGACCCGTCGTCTGAACGCCACCACCAACCCTGAGTGGGTACCGTACCTGTACGTTGCCATGTTCGGTGCGGTGATGATTGCTGTAGGTATCGCCTGCCAGCTGATCCAGCTGTACGTGTCGGTACGTGACCGTAACAAGCCAGAGAACGTTTGCGATCACGGTGACCCGTGGAATGCACACACCCTGGAATGGTCGACTTCGTCGCCACCTCCGTTCTACAACTTCGCTGTGCTGCCTAAGGCTGACTGCATCGACCCGTTCACTGAAGCCAAGGAAAACGGTACCGCGTACCAGCGTCCGGCCAAGTACGAGCCGATCCACATGCCGAACAACACCGCCACTGGCGTGGTGATGGGCGCACTGTTGACCGTCTTCGGTTTCGCGATGATCTGGCACATCTGGTGGTTGGCGATCGCCAGCCTGGCCGGCACTGTCATCTACTTCGTGATCCACGCTGCACGTGACGACCAGGGCTATATGGTTCCGGTTGAAACGATCGAGCGCATCGAAGCCGAGCAGCACAAGCGTCTGGTCGCGGCAGGGAAAATCCCGGCCGGTGCCACCCGTGTTGAAACCTCGTTGGAACAGGCTTAAACCATGTCGAATTTAGTGACCAATGCCGGACACGCCCATGGTGAACATGGGCACGATGACCATCACCACGATTCGGGCGAGATGACCGTATACGGTTTCTGGCTCTACCTGATGACCGACTGCATTCTGTTTGCGTCGATCTTCGCGGTGTACGCAGTACTGGTAAACAACGTAGCCGGTGGCCCTGCGGGCCACGACATCTTCGAACTGCCATACGTGCTGGGCGAAACCGCTCTGCTGTTGTTCAGTTCGATCACCTACGGCTTCGCCATGCTGGCGTTGTTCAAAGGCAAGAAGCAGCAGGTTCTGGGCTGGTTGTTCATGACCTTCCTGCTCGGCGCAGGCTTTATCGCCATGGAGATCAACGAGTTCCACCTGCTGATCTCCGAGGGCTTCGGTCCTAGCCGTTCGGGCTTCCTGTCCGCGTTCTTCACCCTGGTCGGTACCCACGGTCTGCACGTATCTGCGGGTCTGATCTGGATGGGCATCATGATGTACCAGGTCAACAAGCACGGCCTGACGGCGACCAACAAGACCCGTCTGAGCTGCCTGAGCCTGTTCTGGCACTTCCTGGACGTGGTGTGGATCTGCGTATTCACCGTTGTTTACCTGATGGGGACTCTGTAATGGCTAATGCACACTCCCATGACAGCCATGATGCTGGCCACGGCAGCGTAAAGTCGTACGCCATCGGCTTCATCCTGTCGGTGATCCTGACCGTCATCCCATTCGGTCTGGTGATGTACCCGAGCCTGCCGAAGGCCACCACGCTGGCAATCGTCCTGCTGTTCGCAGTGATCCAGGTGATCGTTCACCTGTATTACTTCCTGCACCTGGACCGTTCCATTGCTCAGCGTAACAACGTGATTGCATTCGTCTTTACGGCGATTGTGATTGTGCTGCTGGTTGGCCTGTCGTTGTGGATCATGTTCAGCATCCACACCTACATGATGGCGAAGTGAGGTAAGACCCGATGTCGCTCAAGCACTTTATCCAAATCACCAAACCGGGGATCATTTTCGGTAACGTGCTTTCTGTGGCAGGCGGGTTTTTCCTGGCCTCGAAAGGGCATGTCGATCTGGCGGTGTTTCTCGCTGCCATGATCGGTACATCCCTGGTTGTCGCCTCCGGTTGCGTGTTCAACAACTGCATCGACCGCGACATCGACCTGAAGATGGAACGCACCAAGAACCGGGTGCTGGTCCAGGGCTTGATCTCCCTGAAACTGGCCCTGGTCTACGCGACCATCCTTGGTGTTCTCGGCGTTGCATTGTTGTACAAGGTGGCCAACCCGTTGGCTGCCCTGTTCGCAGTAATCGGCTTCGTTATCTACGTCGGCTTCTACAGCCTGTACCTCAAGCGCAAGTCGGTTCACGGTACGCTGGTGGGCAGTCTGTCGGGCGCCATGCCGCCAGTGATCGGTTACGTTGCCGTAACCAACAGCTTCGACATGGCCGCACTGACGTTGCTGGTGATGTTCAGCCTGTGGCAGATGCCGCATTCCTATGCCATCGCGATCTTCCGTTTCAACGATTACCTGGCAGCATCGATTCCGGTGCTGCCAGTGAAGCGCGGGATTCAAGTGGCCAAGAAGCACATCCTGCTCTACATCCTGGCGTTCCTCGTGGCGACCTTGATGCTGACCTTCAGCGGTTATGCCGGCATGAGCTACCTCGCGGTCGCCGCGGCCATGGGCATGTACTGGTTGTACATGGCCTGGACCGGCTACAAGGCAGTGGATGACACAGTCTGGGCACGCAAGCTGTTCGTGTTCTCGATCTTCACCATCACTGCGTTGAGCGTCATGATGTCCCTGGACTTCAAGGTGCCAGCCGAGCTGCTGCTGACGTACGCGCCGTAAGGCACAAAGGCTTGAAGAAAAACCCCGCACATCGAGAGATGTGCGGGGTTTTTTGTTGGGTAACTGTTGCGTTTGGGACAGCGCAACCACCTCGACGCGATCCCCTTGTAGGAGTTGCGGCACGCTGCGATCTTTTGATTTTGATTGTTGAACTAAAGATCAGATCAAAAGATCGCAGCGTGCCGCAGCTCCTACAGGATTTTGTGTTGGTAACCTGAGCGTGGGCCAACAAGTTGCTATCAATTGGCAAAAGACCTAGATTTGGATCCAACCATATCGATGGCACGTATCGATTCAAAGATCCTGCGGTCATCGGTCCAAACCTGCGGTTCTTCATACACTGATCATAAGGCTGGGCGAAATGACTGAGAGGATGACCTGCGACGAACGCTTCATTGCCCTGGCCCAGGATCTGAGCTATGACATCTATGGTGAGAACACGGCCGGTGGCAATTACGCGCCGCTGATCCGTCATCACGATGAGTTGTACATCAGCGGCATGGTGCCGCGCACGCACGGCAAGATTCAGTATCCCGGTCGCGTCGGGCTGGAATTGACCCTGAAGGATGCCCAGGCCGCCGCGAGCATCAGTGCGATGCGTTGTCTGGCGCTGATCGTCGATGCAGTCGGTTCGCTGGACAAGATCAAAGCGTTACTGCGGGTCACCGTGTACGTGAAGTCGACGCCGGACTTTGTTGACCTGAGCGAAGTGGCCAACGGTGCGTCGGACGTGTTCAGCCATGTGCTCGGCGATGCTGGCCGGCACACGCGTACCACCGTCGGTGTGTATCAATTACCGAAGAATGCGGCGATTGAAGTCGACATGATTGCGGCATTGCACTCCGACGCATAACCCCCAGGCCGGAAAGCAAAAAGCCCCGCCTGAATCTCAGTGCGGGGCTTTTTCGTCAGCGCCGAAATATTACTGAGCGGCGATGCTGTAACCATCGAACGCGGTTTGCTGTTGCAGGGCGGTGATGATGTTTTTGCGGTTGACGGCTTGTTCGGTGCCGGCGTTATCAACGAAGACTTCGCTTTCCAGCTCCGCTTCTTCGCCTTCGCCGACGAAGGTGAAACCGAGGAATTCCAGTGCTGCACGATCAACGTTCAGGCGCGAGCGCGGCGTGCGCAGTGGCAGGGTTACACTGATGCCGTCCTTGCTGATGGTGAAGATTTCGACTTCTTTCTTCTTCGCAGCCTTGCTCTTGCCACCGCTCGGGTTGCTGATCGCCTGATGGGTCTGGTTCAGCACTTTGAGGGCGAGGCCGTAAACGATTTCCTGGAATGCCGGATCGTCCTTGAAGCAGGACAGGATGCGGCCGATCGAGAACTTGCTGCTCAGGTCTTCAAGTGCGGCAATGTCAGCGGCTTCGGCGTCTTTCAGAGCCTTGAGTTTGCCCATCAACTCATAGGCCTTGTCGTCATCAAAGCTGTCATGAGCCTGACGGATCGCGGCGCGTAACTCGCGGATCTGGTCGCTTTCGCGATTCGACTGAAAAGCGTCCAAGACCATCTCGCTGATGATTTTGGCTTGTGGCAGATGTTGTGAAAGATTGATGGAGTTTTCGTATTCCGCTTTGGACGATTCGGTAACTACGGATTCAGCGGTGTTGAAATCGGACATTGAAATTTCACTACTTTTTAACTTGAGTGGAGATGAGAAAGCACGAGGGCTTTTTCAGGTCGACTAATTTAGGGGAGCGGGGCGACGTTGTCACGGAGCAACGGGCCGGCGGTCCCAACTATTTGCCAGGAGTGTCGAGGTTCATCGAGCGCACCATCCACTGTTCGGCGGTTTGCTGATCGGTCGGCAGTGAAAAGCGGAACGTCGCGCCGCGCCCGGTGACGTCCAGCAACTGAATCTTGCGCCCGTGCAGTTGCAAAATGCGGTGCACGATCCGCAGCCCCAAACCACCGTCGCGACGTGCACCGCCGATATTGAACGGGCGCAGGAACAGACCTTCACGTAACTCCGGCGCAATACCGGGCCCGGTGTCGCTGACCGTTACTTCAACCAATGCTGCTTGTGGCGTCAGATCCAGTTCGATTTCGCCACCTTGGGGCGTATGGCGTAAAGCGTTGTCGACAAGATTGGTCAGTACTCGCTCGATCAAACCGAGGTCGGCGCAAACGGTGGGCAGGTTCGGCACAAAATGGGCTTTGAGTTCGACCTGTCGCGCTTCGGCGGTGAGTTCGAATTTCTGGAAGATGTCCTGCACCAGATCGATCAGCGAAAAACGTTCCGGTATCGGTTGGACAAAACCGTGTTCCAGACGCACCAGTTCCAGCAGCGATTGCGCCAGCCCGCCGACCTTGCGGCTTTGATCGAGAGCGATGCCGAGATAGCGGCGGCGCTCTTCGGGAGGCAGGGTGGCGTCCTTGAGCGAGAGCGTTTCCAGATAACCGTGGAGCGAGGCCAGCGGCGTGCGCAGGTCGTGGGAAATGTTCGCCACCAGTTCGCGCCGCTCCTGATCCTGACGGGTCAATGAACGCCACTGCTCACCGAGCCGGTTTTGCATCTGCCGGAAAGCAGCATCGAGCACGGCGATCTCGTCCGGGTCAGCGCTTTTATCCACAGGTGTCGATGCCGCGGGCAGGGTTTGCGGTGCACCGTCGATGTCGAAGCGGCTGACGGTTTCGGTCAGGCGCCGCAGTGGCCGAGTGATCAGGTTGAATGCGGTCAGACCGGCAATCAGGCAGAGCAGCGCAACCAGTCCGATCGACAGCAATGCCGTGTTGAGCGCGGCGCTGGTGGCACCGCGCTCGGCATAGCGGTCATGCTCTTCGCTGAGCAGCACCACATAGAGATAACCGGCGGCTTTGCCGTTGACCTGCAATGGCGCGGCACTGAACACCTTGCGCCCATCGACGCTGCGCGGGTCATCGCCGAGGATCGGCAATGGCTGGTCATTGAGCAGTTGGCGGATCGGCGCCAGATCGACCTGCTGCCGACGCATCTTTCCTTCAGGCGCGGCATTGCCGACGATACGACCCTCAGTGTCGAGCAGGTACACCTCGACACTCGGATTGACCAGCATCAACTGGCTGAACAGTTCACGTACCGCTCCGGGCATCAGGCCATTGCTGTCCATCAGTACGGTGTCATGGGCAATGTGTCGCGCCAGATCCCGCGACAGGCCTTGCACCACCTCCAGTTCATGCATCTGGTTGGAGCGCACCTGCAGCCATGCGGATGTGCCGCAGCACACCAGCAACAGAACGGCGAATACCAGGGACAGGCGCTGTGTCAGGGTCAGTTTCATGGCTGCTCGGTACCGAATTTGTAGCCGCGACCCCACACGGTGAGGATGCGCGAAGGTTGCGCCGGATCTTTTTCGATCTTCGCCCGCAGGCGATTGATGTGCGTGTTGACGGTGTGCTCATAGCCCTCGTGGCTGTAACCCCACACGGCATTGAGCAGGTCCATGCGCGAAAATACTTTGCCGGGTTGACGCGCAAAGAAATACAGCAGGTCGAACTCCCGTGGTGTGAGATCCAGGCGCTGACCCTCGAGGCTGACTTCGCGAGTGATCGGGTCGATGTTCAGGCCGTCGAGGCTCAGGCTGCCGGCATCCATCTTCAGATTGCGCGCCATGGCATCGACACGACGCAGCAGGGCTTTGATCCGTGCCACCAACTCGAGCATCGAGAACGGTTTGGCGAGGTAATCGTCGGCACCCAGTTCCAGACCGAGAATGCGGTGCAACTCGCTCGAACGGGCACTGGTAATGATGATCGGCGTGTAGCGTGTCATGGCCCGGGCGCGGCGGCAGATTTCCAGACCATCGACGCCCGGCAGCATCAGGTCGAGGATCAATGCGTCCCAGTGTCCCTGTTGCAGCAGGCGCATGCCTTCGTCGCCATCGACGCAGTGCACGACCTCGTAGTGCTCGTAGCGCAGATGCAGGCAAATCAGATCGGCGATGTGTTGGTCATCCTCGACCACCAGGATGCGTTTGGTCTGTTCCATGAAGCTCAATCCTTCGGCGCAATGAGCGCATTGTGCGGGTTTTCCTCCGGGCGAGTTATCACGAATTCGTTAACTTCCCGTGAGGATTTGGCGATCAACCCAAGCCTAGGCTGTGTTCCAGAACAGACACCTGGAATTTCGGAGACGGTCATGTTTTCACGGCGACAGATTCTCGTAGCGAGCGGCGGGCTAGGGGTTGCAGCCCTGTTGGCAGGTGTATTGCCAAAATTGTCGACTGGCACCGCACTGGTCAGCGAAGCACAGGCAGACGAAGCCTTCGAGGTGGCGCACAGCGACAGCGAATGGCATTCAATCCTGACCGACGAACAATTCCAGATCCTGCGGGAGGAGGGCACCGAGCGCGCCTATACCAGCCCCCTCAACAATGAGCATCGTGCCGGCACATTTGCCTGCGCCGGGTGTGAGCTGGCGCTGTTTTCATCCGCGACCAAATTCGACAGCCGTACCGGTTGGCCCAGTTTCTGGGCACCGCTGGAGCATGCGGTGTCTACGCGTCAGGACCGCTCCTTTGGCATGGTCCGCAACGAGGTTCACTGCCGACGCTGCGGTGGTCATCTCGGTCATGTCTTTGATGACGGTCCGAAACCCACCGGCCTGCGTTATTGCATGAATGGCCTGGCGATGACTTTCAAAGCCGTGGCGGCTTGAGCCATGGCGCGTTTGCGATCTTCACTTCAAACAGGACGACACTATGTGGCTCTTGGTTCTCGCTTATCTCGGTGGTGCGCTGACGATTGTCAGCCCGTGCATCCTGCCGGTTCTGCCTTTTGTCTTCGCTCGCACCGGGCAGCCGTTTATCAAGAGTGGCTTGCCGCTGCTGGCGGGGATGGCGGTCACCTTCGCACTCGTCGCCTCGTTGGCGGCTGTGGGCGGCGGCTGGGTGGTGCAAGTCAATCAGTACGGTCGCTGGCTCGCGTTGCTGTTCGTTGCACTGTTCGGGCTGACATTGCTGCTGCCGCGAGTGGCCGAGCGCTTGACCCGACCACTGGTGTCGGCCGGCAGTCGTCTGTCGCAAGCCGCCGGCCAGGAAAATCGTCCGCGTCCCGGCGCTTCGTTCCTGATCGGCGTCGCCACGGGCCTGCTTTGGGCGCCTTGCGCAGGGCCGATACTCGGACTGATTCTGACCGGTGCCGCGCTGCAAGGAGCAAGCATCGCCACCACGCTGTTGTTGCTCGCCTACGCGGCAGGTGCCGCGACTTCGCTGGCCGCAGCCTTGCTGCTGGGCGGTAAGGTTTTTGCGCTGATGAAACGCTCGATCGGTACCGGTGAATGGATCCGTCGCGGGCTGGGTGCATTGATGTTGGCCGGGGTCGCGGCGATTGCGCTGGGCCTCGATACCGGGGTTCTCGCGCGTCTTTCGACGGCCTCCACCGGCGGTTTGGAACAGGCGTTGGTCGGCAAGCTTTCGGATAAAACCGCCCACGCGAACGGCACGATGATGGCGCAGATTCCTGCGGCGGATGACGCAGCAAACGGCAGCATGATGGCCGCCGGGGGCGCGATGAAAATGGCGGCCAAGGCGCCGGACACCTTGCCCGTTGAAGGTCAGTTGCCGCCGCTGAATGGCGCCGTGCAGTGGCTCAACTCACCGCCACTCGATGCCCAGGCTTTAAAGGGCAAAGTCGTGCTGGTCGATTTCTGGACCTACTCCTGCATCAACTGCTTGCGCACTCTGCCGTATGTCAAAGCCTGGGCCGAGAAGTATCGTGATCAAGGCCTGGTGGTGATCGGGGTACACGCGCCGGAATTCGCCTTCGAGCGTGACGTGGGCAACGTCACCAAAGCGATGAAGGACCTGGGTATCACTTACCCGGTAGCCATCGACAATGACTACAAGATCTGGCGCGCCTTTAATAACGAATACTGGCCGGCGCATTACTTTGCCGACGCGCAGGGACGTATCCGATACCACCATTTTGGCGAAGGGGACTACGCCGAGTCGGAGCGAGTCATACAGCAATTGCTGCGTGAAGCGGGGGCGAAGACGGTCGCCGATGGCTTGATCAATGCCGATGCCAAGGGCGTGCAACTGGCGCCGGACATGAACGAAGTGCAATCGCCGGAAACCTACGTCGGCTACCAGCGGGCGGAACATTTCGTCGCGCAAACCAACCTTGTGCCTGACAAGGTCGCAGCCTACAACCCGCCCGCCAATCTGGCATTGAACGACTGGAGCCTCGGCGGGCAATGGGCCGTTGGGGCAGAGCGCGCGACCGCCAGCGCGGCGGCCAGTCGTATCGTCTACCGATTCCATGCCCGCGACCTGCACCTGGTGCTGGGCCCGGGTGCGGAGGGCAAACCGGTGCGTTTCAAAGTCTCGATTGATGGCCGCGCACCGGGTGACGCTCACGGTGTCGATGTTGCCCCTGATGGCAGTGGTCGTGTCACCGAGCAGCGGTTGTATCAACTGGTGCGGCAAACGGACGGCGTGAAGGATCGAACCTTCACCATCGAATTTCTTGACCCGGGCGTGTCGGCCTACGCCTTTACTTTCGGCTGATCAGGAGTGCACAACATGAAAACTCAAAGTGTCTGGTGTCGTCTGTTACTGGGTGTCGCGATGGCGGGTGTGGTCGGTCAATGCTCGGCGTTTTCCTTCGGCGGCGAGGACGCAGTGGTTCTGCCAGCGCCGGCCCTCGACGAAAACTCTCAGGCACACAGTGAAACTGCGGTGTTCGCCGGCGGCTGTTTCTGGGGCGTACAGGGAGTTTTTCAGCACGTCAAAGGCGTGCAAAAAGCGCTTTCGGGTTATGCCGGTGGCGCGGCGGATACCGCGCAATATGAGCGGGTCAGCGAGGGCGATACCGGCCACGCGGAGTCGGTGCAGGTCACTTTCGATCCGACCCAGGTCAGCTACGGCAGCCTGTTGCAGATCTACTTCTCCGTGGCCCACAACCCCACCGAACTTAACCGTCAGGGCCCGGATAGCGGCACGCAGTATCGCTCGGCACTATTTCCGGTCAACGCCAATCAGCAACGTGTGGCGCAAGCCTACATCGCCCAACTCGACGCGGCCCATGCGTTCAACAAGCCGATCGTCACCAAACTGGAAACCTACAACGGCTTCTATCCGGCAGAGGACTATCACCAGGACTTCCTGACTGAACACCCGAGCTATCCGTACATCGCAATCAACGACATGCCGAAGGTGGCAAATCTGAAGCAGGTGTTTGCTCAGCGCTATCAGGAGAAACCGGTGTTGGTGAAAAGCGGCTCCTGAATCATCGGCTGCCCAATAAAGGGCGTTGAGCCTGAAGGATGCGCAGCAAGCGGTAATATTTCAGTGAGCGAGCGCTCACCAGACCACTGATAAAACCCGATGCTACGGCTTTGAACAACAACATATCCGGGGCGGCAGCCCGCTCCGGGTGCACGTCATCCTGATAGCCGAAGTAGTAGTTCACGGCAAAAAAAAGCAGGAGCAGAATCAGCGCTTTCCAGGTGCCCGGCACAATCAACCCGGTTTCCGGATCATCAAGATTTACCCCCTTGTTCGAAAAAATCAGCCATGCCGAGAGGACACCCAGTAACAAAGCAATGAGCCAGCCGCTCAGGCTCAAGCCTGGGTCATCCGTCAGGTTCAATGACAACAGCGACCAGGCCAACAACACCAGCGGCGTCGATAGCAGGGAAAAGCGGCTTTCGTGTTGCGGTTTGCGGGCCTTGAGACCGAAGTACACCAGAACCAGAAAAACGGCATAAACCCACAAGGGGGTATTTTGTAGAGTGGCGAGCATCGTGCAGCGTCCGTGCTGGAAAGAGAAACCGGATCATAGCGGTGCCAGGGCGGACGCCGCTTATTTTAATCGCGGCCGCTCCATTGCAATCACCGACGTCTCAAAACCCAGGCTGGCAAAAAAGGCCCCGGCACCTTCCCGGCCGGCGCGCAGTACCCAAGTGATGTCGGGATTGTCGCCCATTACGTGCTCAACCAGCGCCCGTCCAATCCCTTGGCGTCGATGTCGCCCGTCGACAACGACCATCGATAGATAGCCATTGGATAGATGATCAGTGATGCCTCGGGCGAAACCGATGATTTGCTCGCCATCCAGCACGATGGCCGTGCGTTGGGAGTTTTTGATGAGCTTGGCAAAATGCTCGCTGGAGCCTGTCCGGTGTCCCCAGCCGTGTTGCCCGAGGAACTGTCGTACCGATTCTGTTTCGGCGGGCAACAGGTCGCGAAGGGTCAGGTTGTTGTTCATGCCGGTCGACTCCTTGTCTGTACTCATTTGAGTGTGGGGTTGGTTATCCATGCAATCAGGATCTGCCCCAGGTTTTCATCGCGAATTCGACAAAGCGTCGAAGCTTCGGCAATCGATAACGATCAGGGGCGTAAAGCAGGTGCAATGGACGGCTGGGCGGTTGGTAATCGGGGATGACTTCCACCAGTTTGCCTTCGCGCAAGTCCTGTTCTACCAGCGCATCGGGCAGCATCACGATGCCCATGCCAGTGCGGGCAGCCTGATGCAGGCCTGCGGAGGTGTTCATTAGCATCGGGCCGCTGACGTCGACCATGATTTCCCCATCCGGGCCACTAAGGCGCCAGCGTTTTTCCACTGACTGCCAGTCATCACCTGCAGGGTAGGCGAATGAAAGGCAGTCATGTTGTTGCAGGTCTTCAGGGGTATTCGGCATGCCGCGTCGGGTCACGTATTGCGGGGAGGCGCACACAGTCAGCGTGTAGTCGATCAGCGGCCTGGCGATCAGGTTGGACTGGTCGAAGTGACCCAGACGAAAGGCCACATCCAGGCCACTTTCCAATAAATCCGGACGGCTGTTGGTCAGCACCACATCCATTTTTACCTGCGGGTATTGCAGGGAAAAATCGCTGAGTGCAGGGGCCAGCCGCTCGACGCCAAAGGTCAGCGGCGCGGTGATGCGCAACAGGCCTCGCGGCTCATCAAGGGCCTGTTCGGCGAGGCGCTCGGAATCCGCCACGAGCCCCAATACATCCAGACAGCGCTGGTAGTAAACGCTGCCGAATTCAGTCAGGCGCTGACGTCGGGTGGTGCGTTGCAGCAGTTGCACACCGAGCCGCTGCTCCAGCGCGCGCAGGTGATTTCCCACCATCGTCGTCGACATGTCGCACTGCAGCGCGGCCGCCGTCATGCTCCCCGCTTCGACCACTTTGACGTAGACGCCCATCGACTGGAACAGGTCCATTATCAAGTCCTGCTTTTAAATGATTGAAGTTTTGCCGAGTTTATCCAGTTCTGGTGGCTAACCATACTGACATCACACCGACCTTCACTGGAGTTTGAAGTCATGACCGCCGCCCTGATGAACACCTATCAACCATTGGCCCTGAGTTTCACCAAAGGCCTGGGCACTCGCCTGTGGGATCAGGCCGGTCGCGAGTATCTGGATGCGGTTGCCGGTGTGGCGGTAACCAATGTGGGGCACTCGCACCCGCGCATCGTTTCGGCGATCAGCGAACAGGCGGGATTGCTGCTGCACACCTCTAATCTGTACAGCATCGACTGGCAGCAACGGCTGGCCAGACGGCTGACTGAGTTGTCGGGGATGGACAGGGCGTTCTTCAATAACTCCGGGGCCGAGGCCAACGAAACCGCTCTGAAGCTTGCGCGGTTGTATGGCTGGCGCAAGGGTATTGAGCAGCCGCTGGTGGTGGTGATGGCCAATGCGTTTCATGGCCGCACACTCGGTACGTTGTCCGCCAGTGATGGCCCGGCGGTTCGGTTGGGTTTCAGCGAACTGCCGGGGGATTTCGTTAAAGTGCCATTCGGTGATCTTGCGGCGCTGGAGCAAGTTCAGCGCAAGCACGGCGAGCGGATCGTCGCGATTCTGGTCGAGCCGATCCAGGGCGAAAGCGGCGTACAACTGGCACCGCCGGGTTATCTGAAAGCCCTGCGCGAAATGTGTAATCGTCATGCCTGGCTGCTGATGCTCGATGAAATCCAGACTGGCATAGGCCGCACCGGCCGGTGGTTTGCGTTTCAGCATGAAGGCATCGTCCCGGATGTCATGACACTGGCGAAAGGACTCGGCAACGGCGTCCCCATCGGTGCTTGTCTGGCGCGGGGCAGGGCGGCTGATCTGTTCACCCCCGGCAGCCATGGCAGCACGTTCGGCGGCAATCCGCTGGCCTGTCGAGTGGGTTGCACGGTGCTGGATATCATCGAAGAACAAGGATTGCTGGAAAATGCGCGTGTGCAGGGTGAACGTCTGTTGAGCCGGTTACGCGCAGAGCTGGCGGACAACCCGAATGTGCTGGCGATTCGTGGTCAGGGTTTGATGATCGGCATCGAGCTGAAACAGCCGATTCGTGATCTGACGCTGATCGCGGCGCGGGATCATGGGCTGCTGATCAACGTCACGCGCGGCAAGACCATACGGCTGCTGCCGCCGCTGACAATTGATGAGCGGGAGGTGGAGATGATTGTCAGGGGAGTGGTGCGGGCAGTAACAACTCACTGACAGGCATCCGCTGCCCCTTGTGGGAGCGAGCAAAGACTTAGTTCGGATAGTCCGCCAGATCCGGCGCGAGCATCCGTGTCTTCGTCGCTCCATTCGAGTTGTGCTGAATGATCTCGCGCGGTTGCCCTTGCTCATTGAAAAACACCTGGCCGATCCCCGCCGAGTTCCACAGTCGCTCACCCGCCTCGGCATGTTCGGGTGTGTACGGCACGATGCGCATCAGCCGGCGTTTGGTAAACCAATTCAGTGGTGAGCGCGGTGAGTAGAGCCAGCGGTTGAGGCGGTCGAACCATTCCAGCAGGGTTTTCGGAAACTCGTTTTTGATCCCGCTGCTGGTGATCTGCCAGATCCGTGGGCCGGCCTTGCGATGTCGGATAAGCACTTCGTAGACGAAGGAATAATGCACATCACCGGACAGCACCACGTAGTTACCCGGCGTACGTGTGTGTCGGAAAATATTCAGGATCACCTGCGCGGCACCCCGATGGGCCATCCAGTTCTCGGCATCCACCAGCAGTGGATAACCGCACCAGCTGAAGACTTTTTGCACCGTTTCAATCAGCTTCACACCAAAAATCGGCGCGGGCGAAACGATGATCGCCGACGGGTGATCCAGCAGCTCCTGCTGCAGTTCGCTCAAGGCTTCCCAGTCGAGCAGACCCGACGGTTGCTTGAGCGTCATTTCGCTGCGCCAGCGTCGGGTGCGGGTATCGAGCACAACCAGCGCCGGGCTGGTCGGCATCACGAAATGCCAGTTCTGAAAGCGCAGCAGCGTATCGATCAGCTCATCCTGCACCGGGCGGTCAAGGTAGTGGTCATCGCCACTGGCGCTCAGGCGGCGGGTTTTCTCCAGTACATCCTTGAAGGCATCCGGGTTATTGCCCCAGCCTTGGCAGAGCATGTAGGCAATCAGCGCGTTGCCGATGATGCGTTTGGAGAACGGATGGCCGTAGGCCGTTTCCTCCCATTGCGCGGAAAGGTTCCAGTCATCGGTGATGTCGTGATCGTCGAAAATCATCAGGCTCGGCAAATGCGCCAATGCTCGGGCGACGTTGCCCAGGCCAGCCTTGAACGCATCAATGCGGGTCTGTTCGAGTGCATATCGCTTGAGGCGATCCGGCGTCAGTACTGGAGGCTGCGGATTGATCAGTGTCCATGCAACCGGTGACCATACCAGCAAGTACATCGCCATGATCTCGGCAAACGTCACCAGGTGATTGTCGGCGCTGCTGCTGGTGAAAATCGGCTTACGCGCACCACCGAAAAATCGCTCACGCAAAGTCTCGTTGCTCTCCAGTGCCGGTAACAAATCCGCACGGTGGTAGTAACTGGCCGGGTGCTCGTAGAGTTTCGCGCTGTCGCTGACCACGGCGCCGTCGAGGTGTTCGTCGAACAGGCCGAGGCGCTTAATCAAGGCATGGATCGCCCGCAGCATCGGGCCGGCAACGTCATCGGCGTAGACCTGATCGCCACTCATCATCAACAGCGCCGGACGTTGTTGCGGATCGGTTTGCGCCGCCAGCAGTTGATCGACACACAGCAAACCATCATCTGCCGGGTGATGCGGTTTGCGGCAGGAACCGTGAAGCAATTGTTCAATCCGTGAGCGCAGGACGAAGTTCGGGCAAGCGGCATTGCCATACACAAGATGCGGGGCCCAATCGACAATCCGCTCCTGGTCATCGATCAGCAGGTCGTAGTCGATTTGTGTGTCGCAGGGCAGGGCGCTATCGAGAGTGATATCGATAAGATGAACGAACGCCCGACTGCCTACGGGTACGACCGTGCATTTCCCAGAATCTAGAGGGATATCTCCTACACCTTGCAGGCGCAAAGTCAGCGACAGTGGACGCGTACCGACCAGCCACAGCACCAGTCGTGTCGGCTCCAGCCGTCGCAGCAGCGGGCCGGCCAAAACAGCAGGCAGCGGGTTCAGGTCATCAAGGGTCGGGGACATCCGGGTCAGAGCTCAAGGCGCACAGGCCGGCGATGATAGCGCAGCCGGCGCCTTGATCCCTTAAGTGAGGCTTAAGAGTCGCTCTTCTTCAACTTCAGATCGAGCAGTCGCCACGCAGCCTTGCCCGCATCGTTGCCGTCCACTTGCTGCACTGAACAGTCAAAACGGTAGCTGATATCGTCACCCAACATATTCCGGGCAGTGGCGGTACTGCTAACGGTGTAGGTCTGATCCTTGAAGCGTTGGCTGCTGGCGTCCCTGGCGCTCGAGATCACCGTCGACGCTGAAAAGCGCATGGCACTCTTGATGAAGGGCTCGCAAATCATGAACGCCATCAAGGATTTGTCGGCATTCGGATTGCTGCCGGCGAGTCTGCGCAAAACAGCGAAGTCGTTGCCCACGGTGTCCTTGAAGTCCTTCTCTGCCAGTGAAGCTGGCAGGCGTTTGCTGAAGTTCGGCAACAAAGCGGACTCGGGTGGTGAAGGTTCATTCTGTGGTTTGCCGGCAACAAAGGACGGAAAGTTTTCAGGTGCAGGTGCAGGTGCAGGTGGCGCGACTGCAACGGGGGCCGGCGTCGGAACAGGTTCAGGCTCCGCCGCAACTGGCGCGACCTCTTGAATGACAGTCTCTTGAATCTGCTTTTTCGCAGTTTTGCTCTCCGGCGCGAACAGTGAAAGCGTGATGGAGAACACCACTATACCGACAATAAAACCCGCTCCCGCCCCGAGAACGTTGCCGACAAACAGATTCCAGTTACCGCGGTTCTTCACCACCCAGCGCCACATGAAACCCCATGCCGCCAAAAATGCGAGTAGACACAGAAACTCCATTCGATCCTTTCCTTAACCTGCAAAAACCTTGATGCAGCGCGCACTGATGAGCCGCGCTGAAGATGGACGGCAAGATAACAAAATAGTAGCGTCGCGCCACGCTCTTCATCCACGTAACGGACTTTGATGATGGCGGATCTTTCTCAATCAAAGGATGGACAGATGATCGACTTCAACAACAAAGGCTTCTTCAAACTCAAGCAGAACGACGAGTACGCCGAACGTGTGACGGCGTTGCTGTTGGAAGGTGAAGAGGTGATCGATTCCTATAAAGCCATGCGCGATGGCGTGGTGTTCACCAACAAACGCATCATCGCGGTCAATGTGCAGGGAATCACCGGCAGCAAGAAGGATTTCACTTCACTGCCGTACAAGAACATTGTCGCGTATTCCGTGGAGACCTCCGGAACGTTTGATCTGGACTCGGAACTGGAGATTTATTTTTCGTCGCTGGGGAAGGTGAAGTTCGAGTTCACCGGGAAAACGTCGATGGTGGAGATTTCGAAGTACATCTCCAGGCATCTATTGTAAGTGCGCGTGGCGCGTTCG